>CAYUBX010000066.1:0-10168 GCA_964443165.1 uncultured Acidimicrobiales bacterium | reverse complement strand
CGACCACCACCGCCCGACCACCGACCACCGTGTGCCGCACAGCGCCCGCGACCTCGCGACCGCCGAACGCCGTGTTGCGCGAGCGCGACACCAGGTCGCTCTCGCCGATCGTCCACCGCGTGCCCGCCTCGATCACCACCAGGTCGGCGGCGCGTCCCGCGGCGATCTCCCCTGCCTCTGCATCACCGAGCAGCCGACCCGGTGCCCAGGAGAGCGCGCTCAGCGCAGCCGGAAGCTCGAGCCCCGCCAGTCCGAGAAGAACCGCAAGCGTCGTCTGCAAGCCGACCGCCCCCGGTGGGGCCTCGTCGAACGGGAGCTCTTTGGCCTGCGGAGTCTGCGGCCCGTGATCCGAACACACCACGGGGATCGCCCCCGACGCGACCGCTCCGACGAGCCCTTCGACATCGGTCGCTGGGCGGAGAGGTGGATCGAATCGCCGCGTCGTGTCGTACGTTTCGCAGTCTGCGTCGGTGAACACCAGATGGTGGGGCGTCACATCGCAGCTGACGGGGAGCCCCGCCGCGGCACCCGCCGTCACCAGCGCCGCCGAGTCGACCGTGGAGACGCGGTGAACGTGAACACGCGCCCCCGTGAGCTCGGACAGTGCGAGAAGGCGCTGGACCCCGAGGACCTCCGCTGCGGCGGGTCGCCCCTTGAGGCCGAGGCGGCCAGACCATGGGCCCTCGTGCATGACTCCGCCGCGTCCCAGATCGGGGAGTTCGGGGTGGAGCACGAACGTCGCATCCAGTGCGGCGCCATACTCCAGAGCATGACGGAGGAGGTCGAGGTCGCCGATCGGGCGGCCCCCGTCCGAGAACGTCGTCACCCCCTCTGCCGCCAGCTCTCCCAGCGCAGCGAGGCGGGCGCCATCGTGACCCATCGTGATCGCACCGGCGTAGAGCTCGCGGACGTCGGCGGATGCCTGCGCCTGCCGCTCGCGCAGCGCGGCGACCGAGTCGATCGGCGCAGAGGGCTCGCTGGCGACGAGCGCGGTCGTCACGCCCCCGAGCGCAGCGGCCCGACCGGCCGTCAGAGAGGTCTCGCGCTCTTCTTGACCCGGTCCGCCGAAGCTCGGCAAGAGATCGACCAGGCCGGCGGCGACGACGGCCCCAGCGGCATCGAGAACCACCGCGTCGCCGGCGGCTGGAAGGTCGGGACCGACCTCGGCCACCTGCCCGTCGGCGACCAGCACATCAGCGCGTGTCGCTCCGGCCGGACGGAGGACCTCGCCGCCCCGGATGAGGAGGGAGCGGGTCATGTGATGTCCACCCCCGACCCGAGAAGCCAGAAGAGCACCGCCATGCGCACGGCCACCCCGTTGGTGACCTGGCGCGTGACGAGGACGTTGGGGTGCGAGTCGAGCACCGAGGCGACCACCTCGATTCCGCGGATCACCGGGCCGGGGTGGGTGATGAGGGCATCGGAACGGATGAGGCGGGCGCGATCGGCCGTGATGCCGTAGCCCAGGACGTACTCGTGGATCGACGGGATCAGAGCGTCGTCCATTCGCTCCTGCTGAACGCGTAGGAGACCGACGACGTCGAGGGACGGTAGCGCCGCATCGAGGTCGTGGCTCACCGTGACCGGCCAGTCGTCGAGACAGGGAGGAAGCAGCGTCGGCGGAGCGATCAGCGTGACCGTCGCGCCCAGGCTGGTGAACGCGACGACGTCGGAGCGGGCGACTCTGCTGTGGCGGATGTCGCCGATCAGACCGATGTGCAGCCCATCGAGGCTGGGACTCTGACCAGCCGACCCGTGGATCCGTTCACACAGCGTGTACGCGTCGAGCAGCCCTTGGGTCGGATGGCTATGCCACCCGTCGCCACCGTTGATGACCGACACGCCGTCGTCCACCCAGCCGGTGATCTGGCGGGGCACCCCGCTCGAGCGGTGGCGAACGACGAACGCGTCGACACCCATGGCCTGAACCGTCTCGATCGTGTCGCGCAGCGACTCGCCCTTGCTGAGCGAGGACGATCCAGCGGAGAAGTTGAGCACGTCCGCTGAGAGGCGCTTGGCCGCCGCTTCGAACGACATGCGGGTTCGTGTGCTGTCCTCGAAGAAGCAGGTCGCCACGGTCTTGCCGCGCAGCGCGGGCACCCGTGGGATGGCCCGCTCACCGACCTCGACGAAACGATCGGTGATGCGCAGAATCTCGGCGATCCCGCCCTGTCCGAGATCGTCGAGGGTCAGCAGGTGCGTCATGTGAGAGACCTCACTTGCGCATCTCCCCGAGCAGGACGCCTTCGGTGTTGACGTCGACCACCTCATCGCGCCGGGTGGGCAGGTTCTTGCCCACGAAGTCCGGCCGGATCGGAAGCTCGCGATGCCCGCGATCGATCACCACGGCCAGCTGCACCGCCCGAGGCCGACCGAAGTCGGTGAGCGCATCGAGCGCGGCGCGGATCGTGCGTCCGGTGAAGAGCACGTCGTCGACCAGCACCACTACCTTGCCGCCGAGATCGACGGGGATCTCCGTGGCGGCTTCGGGCATCACCGGACGCAGTCCGATGTCGTCCCGGTAAAGCGCGACGTCGAGGGTCCCCATCGGGACGTCGACGCCATCGATCTCGAACAGCAGCTGGACGATGCGTTCCGCGACCTCGAGGCCGCCCGTCTGTAGGGCGACGACCACCACGTCGTCGAGACCCTGGTTCCGCTCGATGATCTCGTGACTGACGCGGGTGAGCGCCCGTTGGACCTGAGCGGCGTCGAGAACCGTCGATCGGGCAACGAAAACGCCCCCGTACGGGGGCGTCATCCGGCGCTCGCGGTCGGCCACTCGGCGTCCTTCCTGTCCGTGCGAGCCTCACGGGACCCGCTTCACGGTCAGGCGTGCAGCCTAGCTAGCCGTCATCACTGGGTGACGCATGGGCGTGGGATTCCGCGCGAAGCGCCTCAGTCCTGCCGTGCGGCCGCGGCGAGAACGCCGTTCACGAAGCGCGATGACTCGTCGGTCGCCCCGTAGGCGCTCGCCAACTCGACCGCTTCGCTGATCGCCACCGCCGCCGGCGCATCGCCGCGCCCGAGCTCGTAGAGACCGAGGCGGAGAATCCACAGGTCCAAGACGGCAAGGCGGTCGACGGTCCACCCCGGCCGTAGAAGGCCGGCGACGCGCTCGTCGAGCGCCTCCGCGTCGCCCTCCACCCCTGTCGCGAGCGACACCGCGAACGGGTCGGGCGGGATCAGCTCGGCGGCGATGACCTCGGCGACCGCGACGCCCTTCAGCTGTGCTTCGTACAGCAGCTCGATCGCGCGCTCGCGCGCCTCGCGACGCCGTTGCGCCTCATCGGGCGCGAACGGGTCGTCGAAGCCCGAACTCACCCGTTGGCTCGTTCGATGTAGTCACCGGATCGCGTGTCGATCTTGAGACGTTCGCCCGCCTCGATGAACAGCGGGACCTGCACGACCACGCCGGTCTCCATTGTGGCCGGCTTGCGCGCGCCGCTGACCCGATCTCCCTGGATGCCCGGCTCCGTCTCCGCGACGGTGAGAACCACGGCGGCGGGCAGTTCCGTGCCGACGATCTCGGTGCCGTACATCTGCAGAACGGCGGCGTTGCCCTCGACCAGAAAATCGGGCGCTGTGCCGAGCGATCCGCGCTCCACCTCGAGTTGCTCGTAGGTCTCGTTGTCCATGAATACGAGGTTGGAGCCGTCGTTGTAGAGGTATTGCATCTCGCGCTTGTCGATGACCGCGCGCTCCATCTTCTCTCCGGCGCGGAAGGTGCGCTCGATGACGGCCCCGGTCCGCACGTTGCGAAGCTTCGTGCGGACGAACGCGCCTCCCTTGCCGGGCTTGACGTGCTGGAACTCGCTGATCTGCATGAGAGCGCCGTCGAGATCGAGGGTCATGCCGTTCTTGAAGTCGGCGGTGGAGATCGCCATGGTCAGCCTTTCGGGGAGTCAGGAGCCGTCGGGTGGACGGTGGTGTCTTTGGGTGAAGCCGTCAGCCGTCGCGCGCCCTCGGCCGTGACAAGCACGGTGTCCTCGATCCGCACGCCACCGAATCCGGGACGGTACACGCCGGGTTCGACGGTCACCACATGCCCCTCGTGGAGCACCGTGTCGCTCGTCGCATTCACCCAGGGAGCCTCGTGGATGACGAGGCCGACGCCATGGCCGGTGCCGTGGACGAACTCGTCCGCGAGCCCCGCCGCTTCGAGGGACGACCGACACGCGCGGTCGACGGCGGAGCATGCGACGCCCACGCCGACGGCATCCACGCCCGCTTGTTGGGCCGCTACGACCGCCTCGAGCATCTCTCGCGCTGCGGGGGGCGCATCTCCGACGGCGAACGAGCGCGTCATGTCGGAGTGGTAGCCGTCGACGACCGCACCGAAGTCCAGAACCACCAGGTCGCCCTCGCCGATGACCCGATCGGACGGCCGGGCGTGAGGCAGTGCGGCGTTCGGCCCGCTGGCGCAGATCGTCTCGAAGCTCAACGCCTCGGCCCCACCCGTCAGCATCAGGTGGTCGAGTTCACGCGCGAACTCGAGCTCTGTGCATCCCTCGCCGAGCCGCTGCCGGCACGCCGCGAGCGCATCGTCGGCGATCCGCGCAGCGGCCTCGATGCGTTGGACCTCGCCGGCGTCCTTCGTGGCTCGGAGCGGGACGAAGACATCCGCGAGCGGGACGAGTTCCGCGCCGGAGAGCCGTTCCCGCCACGCGTCCGCCGCCGCCCATGTCAGATGCGACGCGTCTGCGCCGACCCGTCCCGCGGCCGACTCGACCGCCACTGCGATCGCGTCGTCCTGAGCCGGCGGCCGTCCGATCACCACGTCCACGGAGTCGGCGAGCCCAGCTGCGGCCAGCTGATCGGCGATCTGCTCTTCGTAGCGGCCGTCGGTGGTCACCATGCTGCCGGTGGCGGTCACGAGGAGCTGGCCGGCCGATCCGGTGAAGCCGGTGAGGTACCGGATGTCGACGAGGTCGGTGACGAGCAGCGCGTCGACGCCCAGCTCATCGATGCGAGCTCGGATGCGTTGCCAGCGGCCGGCGAAGTCGAGGGCGGCCGGAGCGTTCACGCGGACTCGTCCTCACCGGCCTGACCAGCCTGGCCGGCCTCGATCGCCGCGACCGCCTGCGTGACGGCCTCGGGATACCCGTCGCCGCCCATCCCGGCGACACGAGCGGCTGCGAGGGGCTCGACGACCGACACGTGGCGCCACGCCTCGCGCTCGAGCGGGTCCGACAGGTGGAGCTCCACGATCGGTCCGTCGTACGCCGCCAGCGCATCGTGGATCGACCAGCCGTAATGGGTGAGAGCGCCGGGGTTGATGATGATGGCGCCCACCCGACCCCGCGCGGCCTGGATCGCGTCGACGAGGTCTCCCTCGTGGTTGCTCTGGAGATGCTCGAGGTCGTACCCCGCCTCGCCAGCGGCTCGCCGAGCTGCGCGGACGCGGTCGAGCAGGGTGGCGCTCCCGTAGATCTCGGGCTCCCGGTCCCCCAGGAGGTTCAGATTCGGGCCGGAGAGGAGGAGCAGAACGGGGCGAGCCACAGGAGAGAGCGTAAGAGATCGGTGGTCACATGCGGTCGAGCGCTCGACGCAGGGGTTCCTCGGGCACACCCGCGACGACCTCGATCCCCGCCGGACCGTCGAGAACGAAGGTCAGGCCGTCGAGGGCCTTCTTGTCGCGGGCGAACAGGGTGAGGATCTCGTCGGCGTCTGTGCCGTCCGGGAGGCGTGAGGGGAGTTCGTAGGCGTCGAGGACCCGTTGATGTTCGACGATGACGCCGTCGCCCACCCGGCCCATCTCGTTGGCGACGATCGCGGCATACCGCAGGCCGATGGCGACCGCTTCGCCGTGCCGGAGGTCGAAACGGCCGGCGATCTCGAGCGCGTGCGCGAGCGTGTGCCCGTAGTTGAGGAGGGCGCGCTGGCCGCCCTCGCGCTCGTCGGCGGCGACGACGTCGGCCTTGATCCGCACACAGGCCGCAACGCGTTCGGGCAGCGGTAATGCATCGAGGTCGCCACCGCCCAGGAAGTGGTACTTGGCGAGCTCGCCCAGCCCCGCTCGCATCTCGCGGGGCGGGAGCGAGGCCAGCGTCTCGGTGTCGCAGATCACAGCGGAGGGCTGCCAGAACGCGCCGACGAGGTTCTTCCCTTCGGGGAGGTTGACGCCCGTCTTGCCGCCGATCGCGGCATCGATCTGGCCCAGGAGGGTGGTGGACACATGCACCACCGCGATGCCTCGGTGATACACCGCCGCAGCGAAGCCGGCGACGTCGGTGACGACCCCACCGCCCACGCCGACGACGACGTCGCGGCGGGTGAGACCGAAGCGTGCGAATTCCGAGCACAGCGATCCGATCGTCGCGAGATCCTTGGCCTGCTCGCCGTCCGGCACCTCCACGACGATGTGCGGCACGCCGGGATCGACGTCGACGCCGATGCCCCGTTGGGTCACGATGGCCGCGCGGGCTGCACCGCTCGGAAGCAGCGCAGCGAGCTCGTGGCGCGCACCGTCACCCACGACGACGGAGTAGCTGCGGTCGCCCAGGGGGACGTCGAGGTGAATCACGGGGTCCTCACGAGGGGCAGGGTATCGACGCCCACCGCTCAGACCCCGGCTACTTCAGGATCTCTTGGCCCTTGCAGAGCTCGAATGCGCTGTCGCCGAACAGGAAGCTGCCGCATCCCGACGCCAGGTCGAGTGACAGCACCTTGTAGGACGTGGCGAACACGTCGCCCACGCCGACGAGGTAGGCGGTGGAGCCGACCTGGATCTGCGCCTTCGTGCCCTCGGCATCGTCGAACACGTCGAGCAGCGTCACCGCCTGCCCGCGCGTCGGCTGTTGCTGCGACGGGTTGGGAGCCGCGGGAACCGTGGTGGTGGGAGCTGGATTCGACCCCGGTGTCGTGGTGGTGGGGTCGGGCTGGGTCGTCGGATTCGGGGTGGATGGAAGACTCAGCGGGCGGGTGAAGGGGTTCTTGCCGCCGAAGACCTCGAAGGTCTCGATCGCCTCACCGGCCGACAGCGCCAGCGGCGGGACCGCCGCCTCACCCTGGACCACCACGGCGGCGACCTGGCCGTCGTAGCTCGGCGGACCGTCGTCGTCGCCCAGCAGGGCCGGGAACACGGCGAAGCCGATGAAGAGCAGCAACGCGATGGTGGCGGTGAGCGACAGGATCTTCCTGAACCGGCGGGTGCGCTCGATCTCGTCGAAGGGATCCATCATTGCGACTCCCCTCCCTCAGCAGGCGCACTCTCCGCTGGGGCGGAGCCGTCACCGGAAGCTGCAGCGGTCGTCTGCTGCGTCGCTGCGACCGGGTTGACGTAGATGCGGGCTTGGATCCTGACGTGGAGCGATGGGTCCTGGGCCGGGTTCTCCTCGTTGCGGATCGCGGTGAGCGAGATGTTCTCGACGGTGATCACCCGATGGAGCTCGGCGAGCCGGTTGAGGAAGTCGAGAATCCGGTAGTACCCGCCCTCGGTGTTGAGCCCGACGTTGATCTCGGTGAGACCGGATCCGTCGCCTATGCGAGGCTCGTCAGGAGCGATCGACGTGACCTCGAGGCCCGCAGCCACGGCTGCTTCGTTGGCGGAGAGGATGAAGTCCGCCAGATCCGCCGTGTCGGGGACCGCGCTGCGAAGCGTCTCGATCCCGCTCTGCAGCCGGGGCAGGTCCGACTCGATGGAGCGGAGCCTCGCCAGGTCGCCGTCGAGCTGGGACAGGGTCGCCTGTGCCTGATCGAGTTCGCCCCTCGCGTCGTTGAGATCGTCGCCGGCGGGTCGGTACAGGAGGAAGAACCAGGCCAGAACGACCGCGAACATCGCTGCGATCCCGACGAGGAGCACCTTGCGCTTCATCAGCCGACCTCCTCAGAGGACGCATCGTCCTCGGTGACGTCGGCCACCGTCGTCAGCGGGTCCGGCTCGGGCGCACTGGGCAACAACTCGCCGATGTAGCGATCCAGGCGTCGCGAGAGCGCGCGCTCGGTGAGATCCGCGTTGGAGGAGAACTGCACCTCGGTGAGCCCATCGCCGTCGTCGGTGGTGATCGACGACGGAACCCAGAGCGCGGTGATCGACTCCAACGCCTCGATGCGGAGAATCCAGCGGGCGCTCGAGGTGTGGTTGGCGCCATGGCCCACCACGTTGAACTGGCCTGTTGTCCCGGTGCCGTCGGGGGCATTGCCCTCGAAGCTGTCGAGCCAGACATCGTCTGGCAGAACGGTCGCGAGCTCCTGGATCAGCTTGGACCAGGCGACGTCGCGACCCAGAGCCGCGGTGACAAGCGCCGACCGATTGTCGAACTCGCGCTCGATGTCACGCAGGTGGTTCAGCTCAGCGATCTGCAGCTGTCGCTGGGACACCTGATTGTCGGTGGCAGCGATGTCGGCCCGCACCGAATCGGTTTCGTTGGTGCGCTGGACCCACAGGAACGCGAGCCCTGCGACTGCGACGACGCAGGCAGCGGCCGTCAGGAGGCCCTGCTGACGGGCCTGGTTGCGCGCGTCGACCTCGGGCGGCAAGAGGGTGAGGCGCCTGGCTCCACGGTCGACGGGCCGTCCCGCCAGAGCGAGGCCGACCGCGACCGCCGACAGGTCCTCGGCTTCGCGGAGCTGGGTCTCGGTGAGGCCCGTCTTGGCCAGCTCGATGCGAGCGAAGGGCGCCCCCATCTGGACGGGAACGTCCATCTGGTCGGCGAGACCTTCGAGCAGGCCCGGCACGCGAGCACCACCGCCGGTCAGAACGACCCTGCTGATCGGAGAGGTGCCGGGCTGGTTGACGTGGCCATCGAGCGAGCTGCGGACCTCTTCGACGAACTGTGTGACGTTGTCGAGCAGCACGCCTGCTGCCTCGCCCGCTGCGCCATCGGCGAGACCGGCGCTCACCTGTCGCTTGAGACCCTCCGCTGCGTCGAAGCCGACGTCGAGTTCGTTGGCGACAGTTTCGGTGAGCGCCCCACCACCACGCATCAGCAGATGAACGAACTTGGGAACCCCGCGCTCGTGCACCACGAGAGTGGTGACGCCGCCGCCGACGGAGACAATGGCCTCCGCAGTCTCCTCGCCGGCTTTGAGGTCGTCGAACCCGGTGACATCGGCCAGCGAGCGGAGGAGAGCGAGCGGGATGAGGTCGACGAGCGACGGGCTGAGCCCGGCGAGTTCGACAGCGGTCAGCAGATTGCGAACCATGTCCTTTTGCGCCGCGACGATGAGCACGCGCATCGTGTCGTCGCCGTTCTCGTCGATGTAGCGCTCGAGAACCTGGTGGTCGAGAACGACCTCGTCGAGGGGCATCGGAATGAGGTCCGCGGCGTGGAGCTCGACGGCAGAACGAAGGTCCGCCTCGCCCATCGCCGGGATCTCCGCCGGTCGGACGATGACCCGCTGGTTGCCGAGACCGACGATCACCTTGCGGGAGGTGAAGCGAACTTCCTTCCACAGGCGCTTGATGGCGTCGGCGAGACGCCCTGGATCGATGACCTCGCCACCGCTGACCACGCCCTGAGGAAGGGCGACCTGGCCGAACTTGGTGAGGGTGACCGAGCCACCGCGGCCGCGCCGGAGCTCGGCGGCGCGCACAGCGTGCGTACCAACGTCGAGCCCGATGACGCGCTGGGTCATCGATTCACCTCCGACGTCGTCCAAGGGGCGCGAGGACGAGCTGGCATCTGAGCCGCGGTCAGATTCACAACCAGCTGTGACGGCCAGGGTACCGAAGGGTCAAGAGCGGTCCAGGCATTCCTCAAGGGTTCTCGCGGCGTGGCCATCACGGCGTTCAGCTGCACTTTCCGCGGACCTTTCAGCGACCGAGATAGAGGTCGATCAGCGGTTGTCCGATGAGCACGGCGATCATCGCCCCGACAGCGAGGGATGGTCCGAAGGCCAGCTTGTGCTTGCGCCCCCGACCGAGAGCGACCATGAGCACCACGCCGGCGACGGATCCGAGCAGAAACCCCAGGAACAGGCCCAGGGGAACGTGGCCGAGGGTCAGATACCCGAGGTGCAGCCCGAGATACCCCGAGAAACGCACATCGCCGTAGCCGAGACCGCCTCGTGCGACGAACCACACCACGAACATGATGGCGAACCCGATAGCTCCGCCGGCCGCGGCCTCCACGATCGAGCGGATGTCACCGTCGATCAGCCCCGCGCCGACGAGCAGCACAGCCGACACCGCCATGCAGGGATACAGCAGTGCGTTGGGGAGGCG
>CAYUBX010000065.1:0-10186 GCA_964443165.1 uncultured Acidimicrobiales bacterium | reverse complement strand
CCCGCCCGACGGTCTCACATTGCCGTCGGCCTGCATGGTCTCGAGGTTCACGCGCGCCTGCACCGCGTAGCCGGTCGGGTCGGGAACGTCGTCCTGGCGCAGCCCGATCTCTGCGAGCGACCGGCCGCCGGCGATGAGAAGTTGCGTGGCCACGAGATCGACGCCGGTGACCTGCTCGGTGACCGTGTGCTCTACCTGCACGCGGGCGTTCGCCTCGATGAACGCGAAGGCCGCATCGTCGTCGCCATCTGCGTCGACCAGGAACTCGATCGTCCCCAGGCTGCGGTACTCGGCCGCGCTCGCGAGACGCACCGCAGCCTCGAGGAGCTGGATTCGCACTGACCCGGGCAGCGCAGGGGCGGGGGCGATCTCGATCAGCTTCTGGCGTTGACGCTGAATACTGCACTCGCGCTCCCAGACGTGAGACACATCGGTCCCGTCGCCGATGATCTGCACCTCGATGTGACGAGCGGCCGGGAGGAGTCGCTCCACGTACACATCACCGTTGCCAAACGCGCTCATCGCTTCGGACGAGCATCGGGCCATCGCCTCGGGGAGGTCGTCGATGTCGAGCACTGGGCGCATCCCGCGGCCGCCCCCACCGGCGAGCGCCTTCACCATCACGGCCGCTCGTGGTCCCAGCGATGCGTAGAAATCACGAGCGGCCGCAAGGTCAGTGGGACCAGTCGTTGCTGCGAGCACCGGCACAGCGGAGCGCTCGGCGAGGGCCCGTGCCGCCACCTTGTCACCGAAGAGCTCGAGCATCCCCGCGGTCGGCCCGACGAAGACGAGACCGGCCTCCTCACATGCGGCGGCCAACTCAGCGTTCTCGGCAAGGAAGCCGTACCCCGGATGCACGCTGTCGCATCCCGCCTCGACGGCTACACGGACCAGCTGAGCCACATCGAGGTAGGCAGCCGGTCCTCGACCGTCGAGCTGGAGGGCCTCGTCGGCCATACGAGTGTGCAGCGATGCTGCATCGTCATGAGGGTGGACGGCGACGGTCTCCACGCCGAGATCGGCTGCGGCCCGCATGACGCGAACTGCGATCTCGCCGCGGTTGGCCACCAGCAACTTCTGCAGACCCATCTCAGCTCGACTCCTGGTCGTTCGTCCCGTCGAGGTTCTAGTGCGATGTGGACACGACTTCGAAACAGCCCAGACGAGCGGAAGCGTTGCGATTTCCACAACGAGTGGGCACAGAGGGAGTCGACCCCCCCCCAGTCCCGCGTTCATTCGCAGCGCTAGTGTCGCTGGTCAAGATTGAACCGAGGGCAGCCTGAAATGGTGACACCGGATGCTGAGGGATGGGAGCGAGATGGGTTCTTCCTCCTTCGTGAGTTCGTTCCGGCTGCGGTGTGCGAGGGAATGCTCGCGCGAGCAACCGAACTGGCCAGGCAGGCGGACGGCACGGGCGTAGCTGGAGCCGCGATCGTCCATCCGGAGAACAACTTGGCTGACTCGGGCAGCTCTTCGAGGCGAGCGGAGGAGCTCGTCTCCAAAGTGTTCAAGATCCACCGTGACTCGGTCTTTCTCGACTTCGCGACCAATCCCGAACTGGTCGCGCTCATCGAGGAAATCCTTGCCAGTGAGGTCGACTGCTTTCTGTCGCAGTTCATCTTCAAGAATCCCGGCGCCTGGGGTCAGCCGTGGCACCAAGATGCGTTCTATTTCCCGTTCGACCGGGGACCCCAGGTCGGGGTGTGGTTGGCCGTTACTGAGGCCACACTCGCCAACGGGTGCCTCAATGTTGTGCCGGGCTCACATCGGGAGCCGCTGCATGCGCACGCCACCGACCGGCGGCCAGGTGCCAACCAGGGCTACGTGGAAATCCTCGACTACGACATGGCAGCCGCGGTCCCCGTTCTGATGGCGCCGGGTGACCTCTTGATCTTCCATAGCCATTTGATGCATCGGTCGAAGGACAACACGTCGTCTGGCATTCGAGCCGCGATGGTGTACCACTACGCCGAGCGCGGCACGGTAGACCAGGCGGAGCGCCCGGCGCCGATCAATGACTGGATGCCAGTTCGTAGCGGTCCAGCCTCGTGAGCACACCCGCGTTGCATCCATTCAACACCGACTTCGTGTGGCGCTCCTCGCCGCTGTCGGGCCGGGCGACGAGCCTCGAGCAGGCTGAGCGGTTCGCCGCGGAAGGATTCTTCGTCTACGAAGGAGCCTTCGACGTCGAGCAGGTCGCCGAGATCACGGACGAAATCGACCCGTTCGAAGACGAGGTCGAGGAGTTCCTGCGGTCGCAACCCGATGGTCGTCTCTTCATCTCCAAAGCCGACGCCATCACGTTCACCAAGCACCTCGCGATGCGCTCGCCTGTACTGAGGGATCTCACGACGTCCGAGCCGCTCCTCGGCCTGTGTCACGACCTCATCGGACCTGACGTACGTCTCTACTGGGACCAGGCCGTCTACAAGAAGCCGGGAACCCACGACGAGTTCCCGTTCCACCAGGACAACGGTTACACGTATCTCGAGCCCCAGCAGTACCTGACCTGTTGGATCGCGCTGACCGACACCGACGAGAGCAACGGGTGTCCCTGGGTCGTCCCCGGACTGCACAGGTCTGGCACCCTCGCTCATGAGCGGACGCCGCTCGGGTGGAGGTGCTTTGCATCCTCCCCTGACGCAGTGCCCGTGCCGGCCGCCGCGGGTGACATCGTCGTGTTCTCGTCGCTCACTCCTCACCGAACCGGACCCAACATCAGCGGGAGCACACGCAAGAGCTACATCGTGCAATACGCCCCCGACGGCGCTCTTCAGCGCGTCGCCGACGAGCCGACGGTGCTTGCCCAAAATGACCCCGACCGTCAGTATCTTGTCCTGCGCGGCGGCGCCCCGGTGAGGTCGGACTCCTAGCCGGCGACGCTATGAGGGGCCATCGCCTGGCTCGGCTCCTGGCCCGAGAGCGCTGTCGCGGTTCCTCGTCGCGAGCGCCAGCGCTGCGGCTACCGTCGCCGGGATGGGGGCACGTAGCGGAGCGCAGTACCTCGAGAGCATCCGTCAGCACCAGCCCGAGGTCTGGCTCGGTGGGCAGCGGGTGGCCGACGTCCCGCTCGCCACAATCATGGAGCAGTACGACCTCCAGCTCGATCCGCGACACCGCGAGTTCGCGGTCACCGATGGGTACTCATCGTCGTTTCTGATCCCGCGCAACAAGGACGAGTTGGTTCGCCGCCGTCAGACCTACAAGCTCCGCACCGACCACACCTTCGGCTTCATGGGGCGAGCCCCGGACTTCATGAACGCAATCGTCACCGACTTCTCGCTGCTCGCCGACGTGTTCGCGAGCGGCGGATCGGCGGCGTACGGCGACAACGTCGTCGCCTACTACGAGCACGTTCGCGACAACGATCTGTTTCTCACCCACATGCTCGTGAATCCCCAGGTCGATCGCTCGCGGCCGTCATCGCAGCAGGACGATCCCTTTACCCACCTCGGCCGTTGCACGCACACCGAGAAGGGCATCATCGTGCGGGGAGCCAAGATGCTCGGCACCATGGCGCCGCTGTGCGAAGAGGTCATGGTGTGGCCGTTCGGTGGCGTGCAGGAGGGTGACGAGGCCTACGCCTTGGGCTTCGGCATACCCACGAACTCGCCAGGTCTCCGCTTCATCTGCCGCGAGACCATGGCGCCGGTGGGCGGCAACCGGTTCGATCACCCGTTGTCGTCCCGCTTCGAGGAGATGGACTGCATCGCGGTATTCGATGACGTGCTCGTCCCCTGGGAGCGGGTGTTCGTCGACGGAGGCGGACCCGCCGCCCGGGCGGTCTGCAACCAGCTCCGGCCCCGCGACGGGACCGTCGCCGTCCAGACGGCATCGAGGATGCTGTCGAGCCTCGAGTTCTTCTGTGGGCTCGGGATTCGCCTCGCCGACGCGGTCGGCATCGACGGATTTCTCCACGTCCAGGAGAAACTCGGTGAGCTACTGCTCGAGCTCGAGACGTTCCGGGGCGCCTACTACGGAGCTGAGGCGCTGGCGAAGGAGCAGCCGAACGGCGTGTGGTCGGTACACCAGCCCTACCTTGCCGCTGCGAACCTGAAGGCGCCGCGGCTCTACCCCCGGCTGGTCGAGGTGATCCAGACGCTCGCCGCCGGCGGGTTCTTCTACGCGCCGACTGCGGCCGACCTCGAGGTCGAGGAGTTGCGCGGCGACCTGGACAAGTACGTCCGCGGCCGGCCCGGCGTGTCGGCCGAGGAACGCATCGGACTCTTCAAGCTGGCGTGGGATGCCACGGGCGGCGGCTTCGGTTCGCGGATGCTGCAGTACACCAAGTTCTACTCCGGTGATCCGATCCGCAACTGGGCGGGTTGGTACCTGGGGTATCCGTACAAGCAGCCGCTGTTCGCTTCGATCGATCGTGCGACGGGTGGTGCGGTCGTCGACGGTGTGATCGACGATCTGGACGTGCCGAAGTCGCCGGTCGACCCCACCGACGAGGCCCGCAGTTCTCGCCCCGAGCCCGGCACTCTCCAGGGCACCTACCCAACACAACGCTGAGGAGCCGACATGACACGGCAGCTCATCACCGGAGGCGACGTCCTCCCGCTCGACGGCTCCGGAGCCCGCCACGAAGCGGTCGTCATCGACGACGCAGGTCGCATCGCCGGCCTCGGGTCGAGTGCCGACATGGAGGCGCTTGCAGGGACCGGCGCCGAGCGGATCGGCATCGACGGCGCGACCGTCATACCGGGGTTGATCGACACCCATCCTCACGTGCTCCACTTCGGGGCTCGCGAACGGGCGGTGCTCGACATCACCGACTGTCAGAACCACGCCGAGATCGTCGGGCGAATCCGGGCGCGGGCGGCAGTGACCCCGCCCGGCGAGTGGATCGTCACCACACCAGTCGGTGAACCCCACTACTTCGTACGCCGCTCCTATCGCGATCTCGAGGAGCGACGCCTTCCCGACCGCTCGGTGCTCGACCAGGCGACGACGGAGCACCCGGTGCACATCGAGGCGTGGGCACCCCGGCTGCCGAATGTGTGTGCGTTCAACACCGCAGGCCTTCGACGATGTGCCCTGACCGACACGATCCCGGATCGGGTCAGCGATGTGCATTTCGAACGAGCCGATGACGGCACCCTGACCGGGATCCTGCACGGTGCGGTGAACAACTACTACTGCTTCGATCCCTTCTGGGTGCAGGTGCGGACTCATCTCCCCGGGCCCGCGTCCTGGGAGCTCCACAACGCGACGGTCGAGGAGATGGCGGTCTACAACGGTCGCGGCGTCACCACGATTTTCGAGGGGCACAACATGAGCCCTGGCCACATCGCGGCCTACCGCGACCTGCGGGCGGAGGGCCGCCTCTCTCTGCGGGTGCAGTGCGCGATGGAAGTCGAGGGCTTCGCCTACCCGCCATGGCAGCCGCTGACGCTCGACGAGTATCGGGCGAATCTCGAGCTGGGCGCCTCGCTGATCACCGAGATCGGGGGCACCGACGACATGTTGCGCATGTCAGGGGTCACGTTCGGTCAGGGCGGGCCCTGCTGGCCGGGCGGCATCCGGATGCCCGATCCGTACATGGGCCCCTACGGCGAACCGACGACCGGCGTGACCTTTCTCTCGCCGGAGAAGCTGTCGGCGTTCGTCGAGACCTGCATCGAGACGGGGATGCAGGCGAACTTCGTGCTCACCGGCTACCGCGACCACGACGATGTACTGGCCGAGCTGTCGAAGCACCCGATCGACGCAGTGAGGGCCGCAGCGAGAGAGAACAACTGGCTCATCCAGCACGCCATCCTCATCACCGAAGCCCACGCGAGGGCGTACGCGGACTACGGCTTCAAGCTGACCACGTGTATGGGGTTCTCCGCCGCGAAAGGCGACCTCTACGGTGAGCGGATCGGCGAATGGGCTTGGCGCGACCAGGTCCCGCTCAAGCGCCTGCTGAACGCCGGGCTCGAGGTCGGCCTCGGCACCGACTGGGGACCGAAGGACCCCTGGGAGAACCTGGTGCTCGCGGAAACCCACGAGTTTTGGGGTTCGGGCCACTGCAACGACACTGCAGACCACGCCGTCACCCGCGACGAGGCACTGGCGATGTGGACTCGCGATGCGGCGCGCACCCTCGACTGGGATGGCATCGGCACGATCCACGAAGGTGGATGGGCGGACCTGGCCATCGTCGATCGCAACCCGACGACCGGATCGCTCGACGAGCTCGCGGACACCCAGGTGCTCAGAACGGTGCTCGGCGGTAAGACCGTGTTCGAGCAGGGCGAGAGCTGACCGTGGAGGTCGTGATCGTCGGCGTCGTCCCCGATGACATCGTCACCGAAGCCCCTCGGCGCGGTGAAATGTCGACAGCGAAGCGGGTCAGCCCGGTCCCAGTGTCGAAATGGGGCAGCCGGAGCTGGCCGGGGGTTTCAGTGGGTCGCGAAGATGCTCTGCAGCCGGGCGATGGCCGCCCTCGTCGCTCGGTACTCGTCCCTGGTCGGGCGGGTGGGGTCCTCGGCCGGGGGCAGCGAGCCGAACCGAAGCAGGCAGGCCATGAGAAGCATCCGGGCCTTGGTGGCGGTGAGGTTCTCGCCAGAGATCACGAGCGGTCCCAGGTCGGATGCCATGCCGCCGGTGTTGCCGCGCCCCACCACGACGGTCGGGTGACCACAAAATGTGGCGATTCGTAGTGCGTCGTCGTGGGCGAGGTTCATCAGGCCGTACGGCGACATGCCTTCGGCGACGAATCCGCCAAGCGAGCCTGCCGCGAGATTCGATCTGGTGCGCTCCATGATCTCGAGTTCGTCGTCAGGTCCGTGGTACCTGCCGAACTTGACGATCTGAACCTGCGGCATCGAGTCGGCCATGAGTTCGCCGGTCTCGCTCTTGACCACTGCAGTGGTCGCCACGGCATCACCGACGGTGCCTCGCACGACGGGAACCGTCGTGGGCATCGCACCCAGGTGCACGTCACTTCGGTAGGTGTGGCGTCGAGTCGGGAGGTAGGTCAGGCGGGGTGGTCCGGCACCGCCCATGGTGCCGACGATCCCTCCGTGTCCCCCGGTCGCCACGAAGTTCCCCGGCCGGGCGTCTGTCTTGGCTGCCTCGCGCGCTGCGAAGACGACCTCGTCGACGAGAACGACTGCTCCGACGCGATCTCGGCCGTTCTCGTCGAGCGCCACACCCGAGGTCAGGTACTCGACCCCGTCGACGATGTTCCGATCGCCGTCCGCGCTCGTGAGTTGGTGAGCTCGCTGAGCGAGATGACCGACGAGGGGGACGTCGGTGTCGATCACCAGGCCGAGCCAATACATGGTCTCCTCGGTGGTCGAGCTGCCCTCCAGCCATTGCGCGCCGATGTAGTCCCCCGTGTTCAGGACGCGCTGGACCACGTTGGTGGCCCGGGCCAACGAACCGAGAGGCGGCTCGGTCCGAAGATGAAACGGGGAGTACCCGAAATAGTCCTCGCCGGGGACCTCGACCGGGGACGCTCCGCGATATCCACCAGAGGGAGCAGCGCGAAAGTGGTCGAAGACCGCCCGCGATGACAGCAGATTCGCATGACCGTCGGCACCGAAACCCAGCCGATCGATCTCATCGTAGAGCCGACTCGAGTCCGGGTAGAACGTCTGCCGCGTCTCGTCATGACCCGCGCTTGGAGCGACACCCGGTCCATCCCACGCGGAACCATCCGCTTGGCGGCCCATGAACGGCAACGGATAGAGCCCATCGTCCGGGTCGAGCGTGATGCGGTGGACCGGGGTCCCCGACCCGGGATCCGTCGCATGGAACGTCCCAGCTTCATCGAGCCACCCGTCCGGCGGCCCGTACAAGCCCGCAGCGTCGGCCTCCAACGGATGGGCGCTCAAGGCCTCCACGTACAGCGTCACCGGTGCAGCCAGCCGCTGGGGACGCAGCGCATCGAACCGGCCGGCCACCCGATCCAACCCGTGCTCGACACGCGCCTTGTTGCTCGTGATCAGCGGCGGACTGTTCAAGATCGTCGCGGTGGGACCCGAGAACACGGCGATCTTCGGCAACTCAGCCATCGTCACGACAGCCTAAGACCCGCCGCATGCCCACGACGGTCCAGAGCAGCGGTGCCGGACTGCGCAATGGCTCCCTGAAGGTAGGCCCGGGAGATATGTGCTCTGAACCGGGGCAACGTTGTGATTTCACGACGGAGCGGCCCTTAGTGGACAACTTTCGCACCATCGGCGCAAGTCCCCCACCGCAGACTGCACTCAGAGTCGGCCACCGGACACCTTGGCACTGCCCTTGACCGACGTAGCCGTGGACGCGTAGGAGCCACCGGCATGGCCGGTGGCTCCTACGTCAGTTCTTGGGTTGTGGCGTGCTTAAACCGGGCGGACGTTGAGGGCCTCGTCGCCCTGTGCTCGCGAGATGAAGCCAAAGCCCTTCTCGGAGTTAAAAAAACTTGACGGTACCTGTGATCAATTTGACTCTTCTCAATACCGCAGCGAGCCATTTTCTGGGCCGCTGGGGTACAGCGTACCGGGGCATTCCGGAGGTGCTCATCGGACGCTCCCAGAGCTGCGGCCTCGTCAGGTGTGACCTTGCGTTGTCGTTTTCTGGGGCTGCGATCCGAGCCCGCAACTTGCGCTACAGCGACAAGAGGTTCCTGGCTCCGGTGTCGCTGGACGGGTGACGCAGCCTGGCCAGCGCCTTGGCTTCGATCTGGCGGATGCGTTCGCGGGTCAGGCCGAAGAGTCTGCCGACCTCCTCGAGAGTTCGGGGTTCACCCCGATCGAGCCCGTAGCGGAGCCTCAAAATCTCCCGCTCCCGCTCGCTCAACGGTGCAAGCAGCCGCTCGACCTCTTGGGCCAACAACGCCCTCGCAGCGGCCTCGTCTGGCGACTCAGCAGACCGGTCCTCGACGACGTCGGCCAGTTCAGCGTCGCCCTCGTCACCCAGCGGCTGCGAAAGCGATAGCGGCTCGGCCGCGAATCGCAACACCTCGGTCACCTTGTCGGTCGTCATCTCGACCTCAGTGGCCAACTCGGCAAGCGTGGCTGGCCGTTGAAGCTTGAGCTCAAGCCGTGAACGGGCCTTCTGGACGCGGGTCAAGTTGTCGCCAGCGTGCACGGGGAGACGGATCGTGCGACCCGAGTTCGCGATGCCACGCGTGATCGCCTGGCGAATCCACCACGTCGCATACGTCGAGAACTTGAACCCCTTCCGCCAATCGAACTTCTCAACAGCGTGTACCAAGCCCAGGTTCCCCTCCTGGATCAGATCAAGCAGCGGAACACCCGAAGCCTGGTACTTCTTGGCGATCGACACGACGAGCCGGAGATTGGACTGCACGAACACGCGCCCGGCCTCCTCGCCTGCACGGTCCGCGCGGCGTAGTTCTCGCTTGCGGGTGGCACTCAAGATGTGATCGTTGGGCTCCTCACCAACAGCAAGCGTCGCTCGCGCATCGGTGCCGACCTCGATGGTCTGCGCCAGGCGGACCTCATCGTCCTTGGTGAGTAGCGGGTACTGACCGATATCAGCGAGATACAGACGAACAAGGTCTTCGTCGTGGTGCTCCCCGCGTTCCCTGGGCAAGTGAACTCCTCAAGGAACGTCGTTCCGGGTCGGGAGTGTCAGGCTAACGGCAACCCAGCCTGCGCGTGTCCGACACCGGGCCGTAACGCAGAACGACAGACGCACCCGCCGCAGCGAGCCTTCCACCGCACCCTCGTCCGAGAGCCGACGGTGGCGCGGTGGCCTGGTGCGCGCTATTGCGGGCGATCTCTGAGGCTGAGAGGCTCGCTCGACCAGCTAGCGCTCGAAGAGGGCCCTCAGATGGGCATCGTGAGGACGTGGGGTCGTTGACGGACGAGCATGACGTTGCAGGTGTGCTCGACTACGACTCGTTCGGCGAGTGGTATGACCGTGTCCGCGAGGAGCTGCTGGAGCCGGCGCTAACCCATACGACGGCGGCGCTCGAACACTGGCTGCTGGAGGTTCTGAATGAGCGCGACCTGGCTCGAATCCGCGGGGTGGCGGGTCGTGTCAAGTCGAAGCGCCGAACGTGGCGGAAACTCCACGGTCCCCAGTATCGGCAGAGGATCGCCGCCGTGGACGACATCGCGAACCAGATTGATGATCTCGTTGGCGTACGTGTGACGTGCATCAACCTCCGAGACGTCGACATGGTCCAGACCGCCCACGAGGAGCTGCCGCACGCCCCCGGCACGGGCCATTGGCTCGATCC
>CAYUBX010000064.1:0-10234 GCA_964443165.1 uncultured Acidimicrobiales bacterium | reverse complement strand
CGACCTTGATCTTCGTCAACGCGCGGCGCCTGGCCGAGTGGCTCGCATCCCGGCTCAACGAGCTGTACCTCGCGGGCGTCAACCGCTCCGCAGAGGCGCAGGGCACCTCGGTTCCCGAGGGGGTCGAGCTGGTGAAGGCCCACCACGGTTCGCTCAGTCGCGAGCAACGGCTGGTGATCGAGGACGAGCTGAAGTCGGGCCGGCTTCGGGCGCTGGTCGCGACCTCGTCCCTCGACCTCGGCATCGACATGGGCGCCGTCGACCTCGTCATTCAGGTCGAGTCGCCCGGCTCGGTCTCGTCGGGGCTGCAGCGCATCGGGCGGGCGGGGCACCAGGTCGGTCAGCCGAGCACCGGCAAGGTTTTTCCCAAACACCGCGGCGACCTCATCGAAGCGGCCGTCGTCGTCGAACGGATGCGCACCGGTCAGATCGAAGAGACCCGCTATCCGCGTAATGCGCTGGATGTCCTCGCCCAACAGATCGTCGCGATGACGGCGGTCGACGACTGGCAGGCCGGCGACGTCCTCGACGTCGTTCGTCGTGCCGCTCCATACGAGCAACTCTCCGACGAGGTGTTCGAGTCCGTCCTCGACCTGCTGTCTGGGAGGTATCCGTCGGACGAGTTCAGCGAGCTGCGCCCCCGCATCGTCTGGGATCGCGTCACCGGCGCCATTCGAGCCAGGCAGGGTGCCGGCCGGCTCGCCGTCACCAACCCCGGCACGATTCCCGACCGCGGGCTGTACGGGGTCTTCCTCCCCGACGGCAAGCGGGTCGGCGAGCTCGACGAGGAGATGGTGTACGAGGCGCGTACCGGAGAGACGTTCCTCCTCGGCGCGTCGACCTGGCGGATCGAGGAGATCACCCACGACCGGGTCGTCGTGAGCCCCGCCCCCGGCGAGCCGGGGAAGATGCCCTTCTGGCACGGCGATCGTCCTGGGCGGCCGCTGGAGCTGGGTCGGGCGATCGGGTCGTTCGTCCGAGACGTCGTGGACGAGCTCGGCGCCGATGTCGAAGCGGGGCTCTCCGACGGCACGTACGACGGTCTCCTCGAGCGGCTGCAGGACGACCACGGGCTCGACTCCCGCGCGGCCGTCAACGTTCTGCGATACCTCGACGAGCAGCGGGTGGTGACGGGGGTGGTTCCCGACGATCGCACGATCGTCGTCGAGCGGTTCCGGGACGAGATCGGCGACTGGCGGGTCTGCATTCTCACCCCCTTCGGCGCCAAGGTCCACGCACCATGGGGTGTCGCGTTGCAGGCGCGGCTCGAAGAGCGCCACGACATGCCGGTTGAGCTCCTGTGGAGCGACGACGGGATCGTGCTCCGTCTTCCCGAATCCGAGGATCGCATCCCCCTCGAAGACATCGCCCTCGATCCCGACGAAGTCGAGGAGCGCATCGTGGCGACGCTGCCGGGCACCGCGCTCTTCGCGTCTCGTTTCCGCGAGGTCGCAGGGCGCGCGCTGCTCCTGCCACGCCGCCGCCCGGGTGAACGAACGCCCCTGTGGCAGCAGCGCCAGCGCTCGGCCAACCTGCTGCAGGTCGCGTCGAAGTACCCGACGTTTCCGATGCTGCTGGAGACCTCGCGGGAGTGCCTCCAAGAGGTGTTCGACGTTCCGGCGCTGCGCGACGTGTTGACCGACGTGGGCCGCCGGAAGGTTCGCATGGTGTCGGTCGAGACCGATCACGCCTCGCCGATGGCCCAGAGCCTGTTGTTCGGATGGATCGCGGTCTACATGTACGGGGGCGACGCCCCCCTGGCCGAGCGACGTGCCGCGGCCCTCGCACTCGACCGTGATCTCCTGCGCGACCTGCTGGGCGCCGAGGAACTCCGCGAGCTGCTCGATCCCGATGTTCTCGCCGACCTCGAGCTCGAGCTGCAACGACTCACTGACAGACGCCGGGCCAGAGACGCCGATGAGATCCACGACCTTCTCCGCGTCCTCGGCGACCTGTCGATGACCGAGATCGATGCCCGATGCACCGTCGACCCCGCTGCTCTCGTCGCGCTGCTCCAGGAAGAACGCCGGGTGATCGAGGTCCGTCTCGCGGACGAGGTTCGCTACGCAGCGGCGGAGGACGCGGCCCGCTATCGCGACGCGATCGGCTGCGCGCTGCCGGTTGGACTGCCTGCGGCGTTCACCGACCCTGTCGATGATCCGCTCGCCGAACTCCTTGGCCGCTATGCGGCCACGCACGCCCCATTCACCACGGCGGAGTCGGCGCGCCGCTGGGGAGTCCCGATCGACCGCGTCCGCGACGGCCTCCAACGACTCGAGCAGGCCGGTCGAGTGGTGCGCGGCGAGTTTCGCCCTGGCGGTACCGAGAGGGAGTGGTGCGAGACAGAGGTGCTGCGCTCTCTGCGGCGTCGGTCGCTCGCCGCGCTCCGGCGCGAGGTGGAGCCGGTCGAGCAGGACGCCTTCGCCCGATTTCTCCCCGCGTGGCACGGTCTCGACCGCCCCCGCCGGGGTCCCGACGCCCTCGAGGCCGCGATCACCCAGCTGCAGTCGGCCGCCACTCCTGCGTCGATCCTCGAGTCCGACGTTCTCCCGGCGCGTGTGCGCGACTACCGGGGAGCCGACCTCGACGAATTACTCGCCGCCGGCGCGATCGTCTGGACGGGGTCGGGCGCGATCGGTGCGAGCGACGGGCGCATCCGCCTCTACTGGCGGGAACAGCTCCCACACCTCGCCCCAGCACCGCCCGAGGACCTGCCCACCGGATCGATCCACAACGCGATTCGGACCCATCTCCGCGAGCGAGGAGCGTCGTTCTGGCCCGAGATCTTCTCGGCCGGCGAGGTCGCCGACGAGACAGCGGTCCTCACCGCGCTGTGGGACCTCGTATGGTCCGGCGAGGTCACCAACGACACCTTCGGACCGGTCCGTGGGTTGCTCGCCGGTGGCGGTGGGCGCAAAAAGCGGGCGCGCGGTGTGGCCCGGGGCGGCAGACCGCGCCCGGGTCAGCTCACCCGGCTCGGCCCTCCGCAGGCCAGCGGTCGTTGGTCGCTCGTCGCGCCGTTGCTGGAGCCCCGGCCGACCGACACCGAGCGGGCCCACCTCCAGGCGCTCCAGCTGCTCGAACGCCACGGAGTGCTCACGCGCGAGGGAACCCTCGGAGAGAACCATCCAGGCGGCTTCGCATCGGTCTACGGCCTACTGCGCGCCCTCGAAGAACGCGGGCAAGTGCGGCGGGGATACTTCGTCGCGGGGCTGGGTGGCGCCCAGTTCGCCTCGCCCGGCGCAGTGGACCGGCTCCGGGATCACCGCGAGCCGGGCGACGAACCTATGGTCGTCGCTCTCGGAGCCGCCGATCCGGCCCAGCCGTATGGGTCGACCCTTCCCTGGCCGGCGTCGTCTGGCCGACCGGCTCGGGTCGCCGGAGGCCATCTGGTGTTGCGTGACGGGGTGCCGCTCGTGTTTCTCGATCGGGGTGCCAAGTCGATCGCCACGTTCGAAGGCACCGCCCGGCATCCGGTGTGGGTCGCCGCCCTGGCAGACCTGGCCCGGCAGGGGCGGGTGCGAAGTATCGAGATCCAGAAGATCGACGGCGAGCCCGCCCTCGGTCACCCCCTCTCGGAGACGCTTCTCGAGAATGGCTTCCGCCCCGGATTCAAGGGCCCCACTTTTCGGCCCTGACAACGATGCTGCTGGCGCGAGCGGAGCGAGCTCGACCGTGCACCGATGAGGGTCCGCGACCCCTGTCGTTAGGCTGAGCAGATGGCGGGACCCAAAGAACGCGGGACGAAGATCCCCAGGCCAGTGGCGAAGATCTTCGCCGGACTCCACCGCAGGCTCTACACGCTCTCGGGTGGGCGCATTGGTTCGAAGGTGTCCGACGGGCAGATCGTGCTCCTCCACACGACCGGCGCGAAGACGGGCAAGACGCGGAGCTCGCCGCTGATCGCGCTCGACTACCGGGATGGATGGGCGGTGGTGGCGAGCTTCAGCGGCCACGACGTGCATCCCGGCTGGTTCCACAACCTCCAAGCCCATTCGGAGGCATCGGTCACCGTGGGAGCCACCACCACTGCGGTGACCGCCCGCACCGTCGGGCCGCACGAGCGCGGCGAGCTGTGGGACCGTGCCGTCGTGGCGTACGGCGACTACGAGAAGTACGCCCGCGTCACCGACCGCGAGATCCCGATCGTGGCGCTCGAGCCCATCGGCTGACGTGCCAGAGGGCGACACTCTCTGGAATATCGCGCATCGCCTTCGTCCTCTCGTCGCGGGACGTCCGGTCGAGGAGATCGAGGTTCATCGTCCCCGCTATCCGACGCCCGCCGCCGGAACGGTCGTCGACGATGTCCGCTCGGTCGGGAAGCACCTGCTCATCTCCTTCGACGGGGGAACCATCGTGCACACCCACTTGCTCATGGCTGGTGAGTGGCACGTGTACCGGGTGGGGGAGCGGTGGCGGGACTCACCGGGTGCGGTGCGCGTGCGCTTGCGGGTCGACGGCCTCGACGCGATCTGCTTCCGAGCGCCCACCGTGGACGTGTATCCAGCGAAAGACTCGCGTCCTCGGCCGTGGGATCAGATCGGGCCGGACCTGTGCGGCGAGCATGTCGACCACGACGAGATCATCCGTCGCGCGGCCGCCGAGGACTCGCGTCGCGAGATCGCAGATCTCCTGCTCGACCAGCGTGTCGCGGCCGGGATTGGCAACGTCTACAAGTCCGAGACGCTGTGGGCATGTCGCACCGATCCGTTCGCGCCGCTCGCTGGCTTCGGGGTCGTCGAGGTCACGACGCTGTACGAGACCGCGTCTCGACTCCTCCGCGCCAACCTCGGGCGAGCCAAGCGTCACACTCGACGGAGGACGACGCCGCTACCCGTGGGCGATGGCGTCGAGGACGTTGAGCCTGGCGGCGCGACGAGCTGGGAAGATGGCCGCGAGCAGGCCGACGACCACGCACAAGGACAGGATCGCCAGCAGTTGTCCGACCGGTACGCCGACCTCGGTGAGGAACGACTCCGGCATCGCAGCCGCTGCGATGAAGCCGAACACCAGCCCGAGCGACACGCCGAGGATGCCGCCGAACACGGCGACGATGATCGCTTCCCACCGGATCATTCGGCGGGTCTGGCGTCGCGTCATGCCGACGGCACGCAACAGACCGATCTCCCGCGTCCGTTCGAACACCGACAGCATCAGCGTGTTGACGATGCCCAACACCGCGATCATCACCGCGAACACGAGGAGCGCGTTGACGGTGAGCAGCAGCTGATCGATCTGGCTCTCGAGCGACTCCTGGAACTCGTCGCGGTCCTGGAGGCGGGCCTCGGGGTACGCCGCCGCGACGTCATCGACGAGCGGGCGCACCGCCTCGACATCGAAGCCGTCCGCGACCACAGCTGCGGCGAACAGATCGAACTGGACCGACGAGTCGAACACCTCCTCGTAGAGCTCGATGCTGATGACCCAGTTGCCCAGGACAGCCGCATCGTCGTAGACGCCCACCACGGTGAGCTCGCGTTCGCCGAGCGGGAACTCCGCCTGCACGGTGGACCCCGGTGAGAGCCCGAGATCACTGGCGGGGTCCTTGTGGACCAGCAGTCCGCCGTCGGTGAGCCCCTGGTAGGTGCCGCTGCGCAGGTCGAGGTCGACGAAGTCGCCGAGGCCGAGTTCGGGGCTGGCCACGACGTCCTTGAGCTCGCCCTCCACTCTCATGCGGGCGATCTGCGGCCCGCCGCGGAAGCCGACCGCTGCACCGATCTCGTCGAGCTCGTTGAGTTCGGCGACGAGCTGAGGACTGAAGCCGAATCCCCTCTGGCTCTCAAGGTCGATGAAGTAGTCGGCCTGGAGTCCCTCGTCGAGGACCGAGACGAAGGTGCGTTTGAAGCTCTCGCCGATCACCAACACCGTCGTGACGAGGGCGAGCCCGACCATGAGGGCCGCAGCGGTCGCGGAGGTGCGCCGCGGGCTCCGCGAGGCGTTCTCTCTGGCCAGCACGCCAGCTGTGCCGGCGAACCGGGCGGGTGGAGTGCCGAGCAATCGCGCGGCTGGACGGGCGATGATCGGGCTGAGCAGCGCGACCGCGACGAAGAGAAGCAGCGCGCCGCCGGCGAGCGGAATCAGCTGTGCGATGGCCCCACCGTCCGACACGACGCCGAGGATCACGAGCACCGCGCCGATCAGCGCGAATGTCGAGCCGACGAGGGTGCGTCGCCGCAGACCGCCGGAGGACAGGGTGACGTCGTCGCGCAGCGCGGCGATGGGTGGGATGGTGGCGGCTTTTCGAGCGGGGGAGAACCCCGCGAGCAGCGTCACACCGAGCCCGACGACGGCCGCCGCGATCCAGGTTCGTGGCGCGAGGATCAGCGGTCCCTCGGGGAGGCCGTCACCGTCACCCGCCTGGGCGATCAGGAAGTTGATCAGCCAGGCGACACCGATGCCCCCGAGCAGACCGATGATGCTCGCGACGACGCCGATGAGGCCGGCCTCCGTGAGAACCGATGCGCGTACCTGGCGACCCGTGGCCCCCAGCGTGCGTAGCAACCCGAGCTCCTTGATGCGCTGCCCGAGGACGATCGAGAACGTGTTGTTGATGATGAACGCGCTCACCACCAACGCCACCACGGCGAACCCGAGCAGGGCGTTCTGGAAGACGTTGATGATCGTGTCGAACTGGTCGCTGAACTCTTCTTCGACGACGTCGCCAGTGACCGCCTCGTAGGGGGTGCCATCGAGGAAGGCGTTGACGGTGGCGACCAGCTTCTCCTCGGTAACGCCGGGCTCGGAGGCCAGGTTGACCTGCTGGAACGCGTCCGGATACTCGAACAGAAGCTGGGTCGTGCCCGTGTCGAACAGGAAGAACGCTGCTCCTGCACCGTTGTCCTCACCGAAGCGGACGGTGCCCGACACGGTGACGTCGACCCGTTCCGCGAGGCTTCTCACGTTGACCGTGTCGCCGATCTGGACCCCGTACTCGTCCGCCGAGTCGACGTCGACGAGGACCTGACCGGGCCCCGGTGGATCGCCGGTGATGATCTCGAACGCGGACGTCGGGTCGTTCTCGACGTAGTTGAAGCCGAGCGTGGGACCAGCGGCCACGACGAGTTCGTCGTCGATGGAGACCTGCGGAGTCCCGATGATGAGGCCCTCCGCGCTCGCGACGCCGTCGAGTTCGCGCACCTCCACGAGGAGCGACTCGGGAACCGGTCGGCGGCTGTTCTGGTCGCCTTCGAACGCTTCCTCACCCCGGATCTGGACGTTGATCGAACCGGCGACCTGTTGAGCGACGTCGTCGAAGGTGGCTCGCAGGCTGTCGGCGAGGATGAACGCGCCGGAGACGAAGGCGACGCCGAGAACCACCGCGAAAGTGGTCAGCGCCAGGCGGATCTTCCGATCGAGCAGGGATCGGAATGTGAGCTGGAACACCTCAGTCTCCGAGCTGCTTCATCGTGTCGAGGACATCTTCAGCGGTGGGGTCGGCCAGCTCGTGGACGACCTGTCCGTCGGCGAGGAAGACCACCCGGTCGGCGTATGCCGCCGCGGAGGGGTCGTGGGTGACCATCACGATCGTCTGCCCGAACTCTCGTACCGCGGACTGCATGAAGTCGAGGATCTCCTGACCGGTCCGCGAGTCGAGGTTGCCGGTGGGTTCGTCGGCGAAGATGATCTCGGGCCGCCCCGCGAGCGCTCTGGCGACCGCCACGCGCTGCTGCTGACCGCCGGACAACTCGTTCGGTCGATGCGACAGTCGGTCGCTCAGCCCCACGGCGTTGACCACCTCGCTGAGCCAGGCCTCGTCCGTCGTCGTCTTGCCGAGTCGTTGGGGCAGCGTGATGTTCTCTTCTGCGGTGAGTGTCGGCACGAGGTTGAAGGCCTGGAACACGAAACCGACGGCCTCGCGGCGGAGGAGCGTCAGCTCCTTCTCCGACAGATCCGACAGATCGACGTCGCCGATCAGCACCTGTCCTGAGGTGAGGGTGTCGAGCCCCGCCATGCAGTGCATGAGGGTGGACTTGCCCGAGCCGGACGGACCCATGACGGCCGTGAACTCGCCACGGCGAAACTCGATGTCGACGCCGTCGAGCGCTCGCACCTCGGTGTCGCCCTCGCCGTAATGCTTGTGCGCTGCCACCGCTCGTGCGGCGATTGCGCCGCTGGCGACAGTCGCTGCGCCTCCTGCGGAGCCACCCGCGTCTTGGTCCGTGGAGTCGTTCATTCCGGGCACGCTACCGGCCAGACGGCGGGGATTGAATGGTCAAGAGTCACAGTCGAACCGACGTCAGAATCCCTCGTTCCCCGAGACGGCGCGCTCGTAGACTGGCCCCATGAACTGTCCGTCGTGCGGTCAAGCGGTACCGGACGGCTCACGTTTCTGTCCCAACTGCGGGCAGCTTCTCGTGCACACCGAGGAGCGCCGGATCGTGACGGTTCTCTTCGCCGATCTGGTGGGTTTCACCGGGCTCGCCGAGGATCGGGATCCCGAACAGTTGAAGCACCTGATCGATCGGTGCTTCCAGCGGCTGGTGGCCGACATCACCTCGTTCGGTGGCACCGTCGACAAGATCATCGGCGACGCGATCGTCGCCTTGTTCGGCGCACCGACCGCGCACGAGGACGATGCAGAGCGCGCGGTGCGGGCGGCTCTGCGTATGCAGCGCACACTCGACGTGTTCAGCCAAGAACAGGGCGGCGAGCTGCGGATGCGCATTGGCGTCAACACCGGCGAAGTGCTGGTCGGCGCCCTCCGCGCGGGTGGCGACTACACAGCGATGGGCGACACGGTGAACATCGCCAGCCGTCTGCAGTCGCTTGCGCACCCGGGGGAGGTCCTCGTCGGCGTCGCCACGCACGCGGCGACCAAGGCCGCCATCTCGTACGAATCGCGCGGCGACATCGATCTCCGCGGCCGCGACGACCCGGTCGCCGCTTTCGTGGCGATGAAGGAGATGGCACCGCCCGGCCGCCGCCGCGAATCGACCCGCGCTCCTCTCGTCGGGCGCAGCATCGAACAACTCCATCTCACCAGCGCGGTCGACACCTCTGTCGCCCGCAGCCGTGCCCACCTCGTCAACATCTTGGGCGAGGCCGGCATGGGCAAGACGAGGTTGGCCGAAGAGGTCGCCGCGGCGGCCGAAGCGACGCACGACGCACTCGTTCTCGAAGGGCGGGTCCTGCCGTACGGCGAGATCAACCCGTTGCGATCCATCGGCGAGGCGATCGGAAACGCGGCCGGCGTCGCGACAGCGGACAGCATCGACGTGGCGGCGGTCAAGGTTCGCGCGTTCGTCGACGACACCCTCGGGTTCGACGCCACAGAGGCGGATGTCGACGCCGTCACCGAGGCATTCCTCCGCGTGATGGGGCGGCCCACGTCACTGGACGCCATGGACCCCACCCGCCGCCGCAACGAGGTGCTCGAGGGGATCAAGGCGTTCTTCCTCGCGGCCACCAAGGTGCGGCCCACCGTCCTCGTCATGGGCGACATCCAGTGGGCAGACGAACGGCTCCTGAAGACCTTCGAGTACCTCCTGCAGGCCCTCGCGGGACGACCGTTCGTGCTGCTGGCGACCGCTCGCTGGACCGTGGACGAGCAGCGGTGGGTCGTTCCCCCCGGCCGCCACAACACGATCGTGCTCAATCTCGATCCGCTCGATCGGGTCGCGGCCTCGCGTCTCATCACCGCGCTCGCTGGTATGGACGTGCCGGACGCGGTGGCCGAACAGCTCTACGACCGCAGCGGCGGCAACCCCTTCTTTCTCGAGGAGATCGCCACCCTTCTGCGCGAGGCCGGGGTGGTGGGCCCAGGGGGCCGGCTCGACGAGGAGGAGCGGTCGATCGGCGAGCTTCCTGACAATCTGCGGGGCCTCGTGGCCGCTCGCCTCGATTCGCTGTCGCCAGACGAGCGCACGATGGTGGAGAACGCCTCGGTGCTCGGCCGCCGCGGACCCGTGTACGGCCTGCAGCTGATGGGCGGCGACGACGAAGCCGGGCAGAGCACTTTCCGCCGGCTCGTCGACAAGGACATCTTCACCACAGAGTCCGAATGGTGGCGGTTCCGCAGTGACCTGGTCCGCGACGTGGCGTACAGCATGCTCACCAGGTCTGCGCGAGCCGTGAAGCACCTGATGGTCGCCGAGTGGATGACCGCCAACTTCGAGGACGTGACGAGCGAGCGCGTCGGAGTGATCGCCGACCACTACGGATCGGCCGCCGAGCTCGCGGGCGACGTCGGCAACGACCGACTTCCGGCTGATCGGGCGGATCGGGCGGTCGACTG
>CAYUBX010000063.1:5273-10278 GCA_964443165.1 uncultured Acidimicrobiales bacterium | reverse complement strand
CCGATGGGTACCGATGCCAGGAATACCCATCGCCACGACCCGCCGATCTCCAAGATGTTGCCGGCCATTACTGGACCGGCGAGAGAGGCCAGAGCACCCATGACGCCGACCCAGCCCATCGCGAAGCCTCGACGTTGTGGCGGATACTCCTGGATGGCCAACGCAATCGAGGTCGACACCATCATCGCTCCGGCGCATCCCTGTAAGACACGAGCCGTGATCAGCCATGCCGGGCTCGGTGACGCTGCGCTGGCGATCGCACCGGCGACGAACCCTGCCATGCCCGACAGGTAAACGCGGCGGCGGCCGAAACGATCCCCGAGCTTGCCTGCCACCAACAACAGCGCTGCCAAGGCGATGGAGTAGCCCGACGACAACCATGCCAACGTGGACCGCGGCGTATCAGGGAACGCAGCCTCGATATGCGGAAACGCGACCGCAGCCGCGAACGTGTCCAGCACGATCACGAAACCACCCGATGCCACGAGCAGCCCGACAAAGGCTCGGGTCTGATCCGCGTTCGTTGGCCTCGCGTCGGCGTCGGTGGGCACGACATCGAACACCGTGCCCACCCGCATGCGACCTCCGCCACTCATAGGCCGACACCCGTCCCCACATGCGAGCGCTGTGCACGGCGTGACCGAAGGGCAGCATCGCACATCCACGTGACGCGCGGCCGGCCGTGGCTGACGGGCACTCCACGGCCGCAGAAGCCGTCGACATCGCCGTCAGCGATGCGCAGCGAGTTGTGGCGACGTGGCACCCGGTGCACGGCAGGACAGGGATGAAGGTCAGCGGGGCCTGACCGTCACGGCGTTGTCGTGGAAGATGGCGCCGCCACCCATGTCGGCATCGTGTTCGAGTGTGGTGGCGTTCACGCCGTGACCCCACCAGCCCTTGCTCGACGCGGCGACTCCGGGGCGGGTGGCGTCGGTGATTTCGACGATCGCGAGGAACGAACCCCGCTGGTTGCCCACCTCGACCTCGCTGCCCGAGGTGAGACCGAGGCGCGTCGCGTCGTCGGGATGCAACTGGACCGTGGGGGGACCGGATCGCGTGGTCACGCGCTCGGTGCCGGCGAACGTCGAGTTCACGTGTCGCTCAGGTGCGGGGGCAAGGAGGGCGAGCGCGGCCGGTTCGCCAGCCTCGAGCGGTGGACGATACGAGGGGAGACGGTCGTGACCTGCTTCCTCGGCGGCGGCCGACGTGAACTCGAACCGGCCTGATGGTGTGGGGAAACGGCGTTCCGAGGCCATCGCTCGTGGCGGAAGCGGAAGAAAGCCGGACGACCGGAGTCGCTCGACGTCGATTCCCGCCGCCGCGAACTCGTCGCTGGACAGGAGATCGGCGGCCAACTCCTCGTCGGGGGCGAACAGTTCAGGTTCGTCGTATCCCATGGCGGGGGCGAGCCGCCGAAAGATCTCGGTGTGGGGGAGTGCCTCTCCAGCCGGCGCGACTGCCGGTTCGTTCCAGTGCAGATAGCGGTGGTTGTAGGAGTCGTTGATCTCGACCTGCTCGTGCTGCATGGCCGATGGGAGCACCAGATCCGCGTATGCGGCCGTTTCGGTGGGGTACAGGTCGACGACGACGGTGAACAGGTCCTCGCGGCTCAAGCCTCGGCGGACGAGGTCCAGCTGGGGGTTTGAGACCACAGGGTTGGCGCACCACACGACGAGGGCTTCGACTGGCGGGTCGTCGAGCTCCAGGAGGTTCCGGCCCAGGTTGGTGTGGACCAGGGTCCGGGGGTGCTCACCCAGCTCGGGTCGCAAGTGCCGGTCGTGGTTCCAGCCCTTCGGCGTCCCGCTGGAGGAGTACAGCGAGCCACCGCCGTCGCTGTCGTAGGCCCCGACGATGGCCGGGATGCAAGCCACTGTGCGCATCGCCTGTCCGCCGGCCGCGTGCCGCTGAATACCGTGTCCGATCCGAAGCGCAAGCGGCTGGTGCTCCTCGATGAGATCGACCAGCCCGACGATCTCGGTCTCGCCGAGGCCGGTGATCGCTGCTGCTCGTTCGATTGACCACTCGCTCAGTGACGCCGCGAACTCCGGCCAGCCGAGGGTGCGCGACTCCAGAAAGGCCTGGTCGTGCGCGCCGCGTTGCACCAATGCCGCGCACACGCCCATCGCCAGCGCAGCATCGGTGCCGGGCCTGGGGGCGAGGTGGAGGTCGGCGCGATCGGCGGTGCGGGTCCGCAGCGGGTCGACCACCACGAGCGGCGCGCCGTTGCCTCTCGCCTCCTCGATGAACGGCCACAGGTGTCGGTTGGTGACGAGGGTGTTGGAGCCCCACACCACGACGAGACCGGCGGCGGCGAAGTCCTCGGCATCGAGCCAGTCGCCAGCTCCGACCGAGAGGTTGATCCCCTCCCTCCCCGCGACCGAGCAGATGGTCATCTTGTGACCCGACGCGCCCATGCGACGCCAGACCCGCGCCGGGCCGTGCAGACCCTGGATCCATCCCAGATTGCCGGTGCCGACGAACGGCCAGATGGCCGCAGCACCCGACCGCTCGATGATCCCGGTGAAGCGGTGGGCCATCTCGGCGACGGCTTCGTCCCAACTGATCGGTTCGAAGCTTCCCTCGCCCTTGTCTCCAACCCGGCGCATGGGACGGGTGAGCCGTGTCGGGTCGGCGGCGAAGGTCAGCCACGGGTTCACCTTGGGGCACAGCCCGCCCTGGGTGAACGGATGCTCCGGGTTGCCGCGGATGGCGGCCGGCTGCCCCTCGTCGTCGAGGTGAATGTGCCACGAGCAGGCGTCGGGACAGTCAAGAGGGCACGAGCCCACCACGACGCGAGTACCGCTCATCGCGTCACGGTGTCCATCAGCTTCCCCATCGAGTGGAGGCTAAGCGATCGATGGGAGGATCGGAATCGGCTCGACGAACATTGCGGTTCCTGCGCGGTCTTCAACGCAGGCGCGGATAGGTCGGGTGGAGAGTGCGTTGGCCCGACCCGAAGAAGCTCTCCCGAAAGGTGGTGCCTTCGTAGCCGGTGCGGAACCGCCCACGTCGCTGGAGCTCGGGAACCAAGAGGTCGACGACCTGTTCGAAGCCCCACGGGACAGGGGCCGTCGTGATGTTGAAGCCGTCGACCCCGGTGGTGTCGATGAATGCCTCCATCTGGTCGGCGACGGTGGCCGCTGATCCGACGAACCCCAGCCCGCCGGCGGTGTCTTCGAGCTGACGGGCGACATCGCCGACGGTCCATTCCTTGTCGGGGTCTTCCAGTTTCCAGCGTTCGATCTGGGTCTGTATCGCGTCCGACTCGATGTCGTCGATCGGCGTGTCCGGCGGGTGGCCGCCGAGGTCGATGCCGGACCAGCCTCCGTAGAGGGCCAGGTACCCGTCGACCGAGAACAGCCGTGACCACTCCTGTCGCATCTCCCGTGCCTCGTCGTCGGTTTCTGCGACCACGACCCGAGCCACTTGCAGGGCCCGGATGTGGTTGGGGTCCCGGCCTGCTGCAGCGGCGCGTTCGTGGAGCGACGAGACGATGGCGGCCCCCCTCTCGTTGCCCGGCACGGACATGAAGACGACTTCGCCCGTGGTGGCCGCGAACTCGACACCGCGCGGCGAGGTTCCTGCCTGATACAGCACCGGTGTCCGCTGGGGGGAGGGCTCAGCCGTGTGGGGCCCCTCGACACTGAACCACGTGCTGTCATGGTTGATCCCGTGCACCTTGGCGGGGTCGGTGAAGGTGTCGGTCTCGATGTCGCGGACGATCGCTCCGTCTTCCCAGCTGTGCTCCCACAGTTTCAGGCAGACGTCGACGTACTCCTCGGCCCGGTCGTAGCGGGTGTCGTGGGGCAGGATCTCGCCCAGCCCCTGACGCTCGGCGTCGGGGAGGTATGACGTCACGATGTTCCATCCGACTCGCCCTCCGGTGAGGTGATCGAGCGTCGAGAACAGTCGGGCCGTGTGGAAGGGGGCGTGGTGGCTCGTCGAGACCGTCACGGCAAAGCCGAGGTGTTCGGTGGCCGCTGCCAACGCGGGAATCACAACGGTGGGATCGATGCCGGGGATCTGCACTGCGCCACGCAGGGCGGCGTCGCGGTTCGCCCCGTAGACGTCGTAGGTGCCCAGCACGTCGGCGAAGAAGATCCCGTCGAAGCAGCCTCTCTCCAACGTGCGCGCCAGATCCTGCCACCAGCTCAGGGTTCGGTATCCCCACGACGTCTCGTCGGCCGGGTGTTTCCACATTCCCTTGATCTGGTGATTGGGTGAGGCCTGGGTGAACGCGCTCAGGTGCATCCGACGACGGCTCATGGACGGCTCGTTTCTCGTGTGGGCTCGATCAGCCAGCCGTGGAGGACCCTGGGATCCATCCGAGCACGTTGTCGAAGCGGATGCACCAGGCCGCAATCGATGTCGGCGAGAAGACCGGCGTCACCGCGGCACAGGCGAGAGAGAACCGAGAGTTGCACCGACGTGATGGTCGTGGCTCGGTACCTTGGGCGAGGTGCTCGAAGACCCCTGTCAGTCTGTGATGTCGTCGACAGTGGGTGAGCTGAGTTGATCGCCGCCATGCCTGAGTGGTTCACGGATGAGTATCTCGGGATCGAGGTCGAGCAGTACATCGGTCTTGGGGTGCTCGCAGTCGTCGCCACACTGTTGCACTTCGCGTTGTTGCGAGTGATCGCGCTCGTCGTGCGTCGTCGATACGTCGGCGAGGATCTGACCTTCTGGGATCGTGAGCGGCGCTTGTTGAACCGGAGCATTCTGTTGCTTGCGGTTGGCGTCACGCTGCTGGTCGGATTTCCAATTCTCGATTTCGACCCGGACGTCGAGAATGTCGTGAACCAGGCGACGAGCCTGATTGCTGCAGTGGCGATCATCCTGGTCGCGTTTCGCGGCATCGACATCTTCGTGGACGTGCTGGCCAGGGATCCCGCCTTCAGCGAGGCGCGCCGCGGCCTGGTGCAGGCCGAGCTGGCCGCCAACCGTCCCGACCTCGCCCGTACCGAGTCCGGCAAGCTGCTCGACGCCACCGACGACGATGCCTCGC
>CAYUBX010000063.1:0-5263 GCA_964443165.1 uncultured Acidimicrobiales bacterium | reverse complement strand
GACGTGCTGGCCAGACGCGCCAGCGAGACAGAGACGATGCACGACGACAGCCTGGTCCCGTTGCTGCGTACCTCGATGCGGCTGTTCGTGATGATCGTCGGGATCTTGTTCGTACTGCAGAACCTCGATGTCAATGTCTCATCGCTGGTCGCCGGGTTAGGTCTTGGCGGGCTGGCGATCGCACTGGCTGCACAAGACACGGTCCGGAACCTGCTGGGAGGACTCACGATCTTCGCCGACAAGCCCTTCGAGGTCGGCGACTGGGTCGTCGCCGAAGGGATCGAAGGCACGGTGGAGACCGTCGGCTTTCGTTCGACCCGCGTGCGCACCTTCTACAACTCGTTGGTCAGCGTCCCCAACGGCAAACTGATGGACGCCGGAATCGACAACATGGGCCAGCGTCGATGGCGTCGGTACAAGACGACGTTGGGAGTCGGCTATCACACCACCCCCGACCAGATGCAGGCATTCGTCGAGGGGATCCGAGCCATCATCCAGGCCAACCCCGGCATGCGGCAGGACTACTACATCGTCGAGTTCCACGGCTTCGGCGCGACCAGCCTCGACGTGTTGGTGTACTGCTTCATCGACGCTCGAGACTGGACCGAAGAACTACGGACTCGCCATGTGTTGAACCTCGACATCATGCGGCTCGCCGAGTCGTTGCAGGTCGACTTCGCGTTCCCGACCCAGACCGTGCATATCGCCGAGACACCCGGCCAACCGCAACAGCTGCCCCAGATCCCCGACCGGACCCACCTCCGCATGGTGGTGGATTCGTTCGGCCCCGGTGGCGAGAACGGCCAACGCGTCGACCAGCCCATTTCAGCCGGTCACGAGAGTGCGCTCGAGAGCCCCTACGCCCAAGCAGACGAAGGCGGGTAACAGGCCACCTCGTCCAGACGAGAGGCCGCTGAACGTTGTGGTGAGGAGACAGCGGTGACCGACGATGCAGTTCTGGCGACCTTCGAGCGTTACGCGGACGCGTACTGCGCCAAGGACACCGACAGCCTCATGGAACTCTTCGACCCCGGCGAGGACATCTCGCTCATCGGTACCGGCGCCGATGAGCTGTGCGTCGGACACACCCAGGTCCGCGCCGTGTTTGATCGCAACTTCGCTGATGCCACCGCAACGCGTTTCGAGTGGCACTGGCGCCAGGTCACCCGGCGCGGTGACACCGCGGTCGTGGCGGCGACGCTGACCATTCATCTCCTCGTCGATGACGAACCGGTGCAGGTGCCGGTTCGTTGGACCGTGGGTCTGCACCGCGACGGGACCGGTTGGCGATGGCTGCACCGGCATGCCTCCAGCGCGGCGTCCACCCAACACGACGGCGCCGCCTACCCCAGTTCGACCGCGCCATAACGCTCAACGATCCCGCACGGATCGACCCCGAGGACCGGCGCGCAACTGGCGTCGCTCTGCTGCCCGCAACCAACTCTGTCCGCTTGGCCGTCGGGCGAATCAGAACAAGAGCGCGGAGAACAGCACGCCCGCTGCGGCTTCGAGGCGGGAGCAGACAGAGGGGGCGTACCCTTGGCCCATGGCGCTTCCGCTGCGGTTCGGCATCGTGCACGATTTTCGTTGTCCACCAGGAAGTGAGATTCCGATGCCGGAGGTCTATGCCGAGACCTTCGAACAGGTTGAGCTCGCCGAACAGCTCGGGCTCGAGCTCTGTTGGTTCACCGAACATCACTTCATTGCAGATGGCTACCTGCCCAACTTTGTTCCTGTGGCAGCCGCGGCGGCTGCGCGTACGAGCACGATCCGGTTCTCGACCGACATTTGTCTGATGCCGTTTCGTGATCCGGTCCGCTTGGCCGAGGACCTTGCGATTCTCGACAACATCTCCAATGGCCGAATGGAGCTGGGTGCGGGTATGGGGTACGCAGCACATGAGTTCGCAGGCTTTGGCATCCCGCTGAGCCGACGGGTCTCGCTGACCGAGGAAGCGATCGAGATCTTGCAGCTCGCGTGGCGTCGCGAGCCGTTCAGCTTCGCCGGGAAGCGCTACACCTACTCCGACCTGCGGGTCACCCCTGACCCGGTCCAAGACGGTGGACCGCCGCTGTGGATCGCCGCGACAAGCAGGCCCGGAGCGCTACGGGCTGCCCGGTACGACACCCACCTGTTGCCGCAGGGTCCGCGGGATGCGGTGCTCGACCCCTGGCAGGAAGAGCTTCGCGACACGGGACGCGATCCGGCCGACAAGCGGGTGGGCATCATTCGTGGGGTCTTCGTGACCGACGACATCGAACGCGATTGGCCACCGATCGCTGCTGCCGAGAAGTTTCGACGCGACGTCTACATCGAGATCATCAAGGCCAGCGCCGACCACAAAGATGCCGTCGCTCAGCGAGCAGAGACCGACGGTCCCCGTGAGCCACAACCGCTGAACCCCCTGGTGTGGACCGTGGGCGACGTTGAGCACTGTGTCGCCGAGCTCACGGCTTTGATCGCCGACCACGGAATTACCGATCTCGTCACCTGGGGTGGGCCACCCGGCCTCGCTCCATCGGTGATGAACGCCTCCCTCGAACGCATGGCGAACGAGGTCATCCCGCGAGTCCGCTCAGCACTCGGGTCGGGCTGACCTCTCGGCAGACCCGACCAATGGCCATATCCGCCATGTTCGGTCTGTCCCGCTTCGGCGTTGCGCATACCCTCTGGGAGGGGGCCGAGAAACGCAGAGGCATCGAGCGTCCGCCTGGCGACATATTTCTTGGAGGAATCGATGACGCGCACACCGACCGACCCGAGTCAGCCGCCGGTCTTTGGGCTGGACCACTCCGCGTACCGATGCCGTGACGCAGAAGAGACCCGCGTCTTCTACGAGGACATTGTCGGTTTTCCGCTCGTGCTCGCGCTTCGCGTCGATACCCATCCAACGACCGGCGAGCCGGTTGATTTTCTGCACATCTTCTTCGACATCGGTGGCGGGGAACTGGACAACCCGACGCACATCGCGTTCTTCGAGGTCGTTGACAACCCCGGCGACGACCCCGAGGAGCTGTTCAAGCGTCGCTGGGGTATGGACCTCCACTTCGCGATGCGCGTTGCGAGCCACGCAGACCTCGACTCCTGGCAACGTCGTCTCGAGGCCAAAGGTGTCGAAGTAGAAGGGCCCGTCGACCATGGGATGTTCCGCTCGATCTACTTCCACGACCCCAATGGCTACCGCCTCGAATTCGCTGCCGCCGAGGACCGTGAGCGCGAGGTGTTTCGCGCCGAGGCCGAGATGGCCCGCACCCAGATGGAGAAGTGGAACTCCTGGAAAGCCAGCCGCTGACCGAACCCACAAGACCGCGCACCAGCGGAGTCGCGCGAGTGGGTGTCCCGCAGAAATGTGGTCCGTGCCGGGCGGTTCGGTCAGGCGGGCACGCGGCGGACGTGTTCGGGGTTCGATATCCGCCTTCGGCTTGGACGACCAGGACATGTCTCGGGTGCGGGCCTCGTTGCTGCCAGCCCGGTGGCTCCTTGTTCAGCAACGTCAGTGCGTCGCCGCCAGCGGCGCGGCAGCCGCGCTGGTTACGGTGGAGACGACAACTTGCAGCTTGGAGAAGGGGGACAGATGACACCGGTGCTCCAAGGATTGCGCGTCGTCGAGGGGTCAGCTTTCGTTGCCGCGCCTCTGGGTGGCCTGACGCTTGCCCAGCTCGGCGCCGACGTGATCCGGTTCGACGCGATTGGCGGCGGCCTGGACTTCCAGCGATGGCCTGTCACCGACGAGGGTGTCAGCCTGTTCTGGGCTGGCCTGAACAAGGGGAAGCGGTCAGTTCAGTTCGACCTCCGCAACCCTGAGGCGCGTGAGCTCGTCGCCGAACTCATTACTGCCCCGGGGGATGAGGCGGGCATCTTCCTCTCGAACTTCCCCGAGTCCGGTTGGCTGAGCGACCAATCCCTCCGTGCTCGCCGCGATGACCTCATCTACATGAACATCATCGGTAATCCTGACGAGTCCACGGCCGTCGACTACACGGTCAACCCGTCGTCGGGTTTCGCCATGGCGACGGGGCCCATGGGCTCGCAGATGCCGACCAACCATGTTCTGCCGGCGTGGGACACGGCGACCGGACTGACCGCTGCGCTCGGCCTGCTTGCCGCGGAGCGGTACCGGAGCCGGACCGGCGAGGGTCAGTTAGCCAAGATTTCTCTCACGGACGTCGCCTTCGCGATGGTTGCCAATCTCGGCTACATGGCCCAAGCGCAGCTCACCAAGAAGGATCGTGTTCCGGTGGGCAACGATCTCTACGGGGCGTTTGGGCGCGACTTTCCGACAAGCGATGGACGCCGGGTCATGGTGGTGGCCATCAGCGGCCGCCAGTGGCAGAGCCTCGTGGAGGCGACGGAGATCGTCGAACACCTGCCCGCCATCGAAAAAGCGCTCGGCGTCGACTTGCAAAGGGAGGGAGACCGATGGGATGCACGCGATGCGATCGCTTCGTTCATCGCTCCGTTCATCGAGAGACACAGTCTGGAAGAGCTGCGCGAAATCTTCGATGCCAAGGGAGTGTGCTGGGGTCCGTACCAGACGTTCGTTCAGTTGGTCAACGAGGACCCCCGCTGCAGTATCGAGAACCCCATGTTCTCCCGCGTCGATCAACCCGGCATCGGACGCGTTCTTGCTCCGGGCAGCCCTCTGTCCTTCTCCGACATCGATCGGGGCGTACCGGCGCCTGCCCCGAGACTCGGTCAACACACCGACGAGGTCCTGATCGATGTATTGGGCATGAGCTCCCACGAGGTGGGTCTGCTCCACGACAAGGGCATCGTCGCCGGGCCGGTCAGGTGAGAGGCGAGACCCGCACCGCCCTCGGAGCTGTGCTGACCGCCGTTCTGCGGCAGGGCCTCGAGCGCGGACCTTCGATCTGGCTGGCGTGACTCTGCTGCCGCGACAAAACGTGAAGCGGGCGTCGGGCGGCTCTCTGGCAGAACCGACCTGGCCCATCAACCATGAATCTCCTGTAGGAAGTCCGCAATCGCCTGATTGACCTCCGCAGGATGCGTGATGTTGGGAGCGTGGCCAGCAGAGGGGATGGTGACAAAGGCACGACAATCGGGCAGGTTCGAGGCCAGAAACTCCGCCCTGGCCAGGGTGATGGCTTGGTCTTCTCTGCCATGGACCACGAGAGCGGGGCACTGGATCTCACCGATGCGACTACTGATGTCGTCTCGCTCCAATAGGGCTCTCACCGAGTGTTCGATCTGTGCATCTCGGCGGGAGTTCAACGTCATCAGCCACTGCCCGACCGCAGGTGAA
>CAYUBX010000062.1:0-10296 GCA_964443165.1 uncultured Acidimicrobiales bacterium | reverse complement strand
CTGGGTGTCGCCGGGCTGCGACGGGATCGACGGAGGTGTGCTGCTCGTTGGTGCGCTGGTCTGCGATGAGGAGCTGGTCTGGTTGCCGACGGTGCTCGGCGGGCTGCTCGTCGAGCCCCCAGGGCTCGTCGCGACCGTCGAGGACACGGGGGCAGCAGTGGTGGTCGGCGACGTGGTCACGTTGAACGCGCCGGTGAGCTGAAGGTCGTTGTCGTCGATGGTCTTGCCGGTCACGACGACGCTGTACGCGCCGAGCGCGTAGTTCCCGGGGACGAGCAGTTCGATGCTGATGCCGCCGGTGGGGTCGGTGACATAGTCCTCGCCGTTGACGACGTAGTCGCCGCTCTCGCTGTGGCGAACGTAGAACTTCACGGTGTCGCCACCCGCGTAGCCGTCGCCGTGGAAAATCACCGTGCCGCCCCACGTGCCGTCGCCCTCGACATCCAGCTCCCCGAAGCCGGTGGAGTAGTTGGCCTGAGCGGTCGCGCCGTGACTGGCGAGAAACCCGAGGAGGACGGCGACGAGAAGTGTCGTCGTGGCACGAAGAGCACGCATGGCGGTCAGAGTACCCACATTGTTCCCGAACATTCAATCACGCAAAGTGAACTATCGACACAGAGAGTGGGTGATGGCATCCTGGCCCTCACGGCGATGCCGACCGTGCCGATGGAGTTCTGCCGGGGAGGTCCCCGACGCCGACCGAACGACAAGGAGTCGACCCACGTGACCGTGCGATATGGCCTACTCGGTGCCGGCTGGGTGGGAACCGCCCGCCATCTTCCCTCCATCCAACGGGCAGAGGGTGCCGAACTGGTGGCGATCTACGACCGCAGCCTCGAGCGGGCTGGTGCCTGCGCTCCCGAGGGCGTTCTGGTCACCGATGATCTCGACACCTTCTACGCGGCGGGAATCGACGCCGTCTCGATCTGCACGTCGCCCTGGGCGCACGCAGAGCTGACGAGCGATGCGATGCAGCGCGGCGCCCACGTGCTCTGTGAGAAGCCGATGGCGATCGACAACGACGCCGCGCTCTCGATGGTCGATGCTGCCGACCGCCACGACAAAGTGCTCTGCATCGCCCACAACTTCCTCTGGTCCGATGCGATGACCAAGGCTCGCCGGACGATCGCCGCTGCGGGTCCGGTCCGCTACGTCGCCGGGGTGCAGTTGAGCAGTGAAGCCAGGCGCCTCCCGACCTGGTACCAGGACCTCGACGGTGGCCTGCTCACCGACGAGATCCCGCACATGCTCTACATCCTCGACGAGCTTCTCGGGCACGACCTCCAGGTCGAGAACGTCCGCGCCGAATGGGCCGGGCGTCAGCACGAGCCCGAGAGCTGCGAAGTCTGGCTACGCGGCCGCCAGGGCGCAGGTCAGATCACCATGGTGTTCGGATCGCCTGTGTCGGAGTGGCACGTCACGACCGTGTGCGAGCGCGACGTCGTCGACGTCGACCTCTTCCGCGATGTCCTGGTCACGACCGGATCGGACGGCGAACACAAGGCGGCGCAGGTTCTGGGCACGAGCGTACGCATGGCCGCTCGCCATCTCGGCGGCTTCGCGGCAGCGGGCGCGCGCCTCGTACGCAAGAAGCAGTACTGGGTACACGACGGCCTGGTTCAGGCGTTCGTGGACGCAGTGGCGACCGGCGGACCGAGCCCCGTCCCGCCCGAACGGGCGCTGGGCGTCATGCGGTCCGCCCAGGCGATCGTCGCTGGACTCGCGAGCTGCCGCTGACGAGCGGCCGTCGTGCCGTTCGGGTTCAGGCCCGAACGAGCGCCGGCCGCACGCCCCGGGCGGAGGGCGTGCGGCCCTTTGCTCACTCGACCCTCTCCGCCTCTCGGCGTTTGGCCCAGCGATTCAGGTAGACGAGGCTGCCTCCCCCGAGGAGCAGTGGGCCGAGGACGAGCAGCGCCTCGTCCCAGCCCAGCAGTCCGGCGTGGGCCAGCATCGTCGTCTCGATCAGCGTGAGCGTCCGCACGACTGTCAGCTCACCACGTCACGAGCGAACGTTGGCTCATGGTGGCCAGTTGCCCGTCACGGTCGTGGTGACTCCTGGGACCACGTTGATCGTCTGGCATGGAGGCGCGAACCCGTCGAACATGCCGAAGCAGACGTCGTAGGTTCCCGCGGGCACGTCGGTCCAGACACCCCAATCGTCACGGGGCACCAGGTCGACGTAGATCGTCGCGGGGACGGCCGGGTCCGTGTCGATCCGCATGCCGCCGAGCTGGCTGAATGCGCCGCCGACGACGGTCGTGAGGCCCTCGTCGACCACGACCTCCTGACAGCCGGGTGTCACGGCACCGACGATGTCGCTGAAGCAGATCTCATGGGTGCCAGGAGCCACCTTGACCCAGGTGAGGCCCCACGTGTCTGCGATGTTGCCGTTGAGCGTGACCTGGCTCGCGACCGCCGGGGCCGTCGTCACCCGCAGGTAGCCGTGACCGGTGGGTCCTGGCGCTCCTGGTGAGGCGATGAAGGTTCCGGTGATGTGCTCGGTTGCGCCCGCCGTGATGGTCACGTTCTGGCAGCCGGTCGCCGGCGTGGCGATCGCCATGTCGGCCACGTCACCGAAGCAGACCTCGTAGGTCGCGGGTGGCAGAGCGGTCCACAGACCCCAGTCGTTCGCGGGGTTGCCGTCGATCGTGATCGTGGATGGAACGGCCGGCGAGGTGTCGACCCGCAGGAAGCCTCGCTGCTCGTATGCGCCGTCGACCACGGTGGTGGCTCCCGCCACGACGTTCACCGTCTCGCACGGAGGCGTGGTGAACCCGGCGATGTCCTGGAAGCACACCTCGTGCGAGCCCGCCGAGATCTTCATCCAGTCGAGCGACCAGCTGTCGCGCGGGATGCCATCCACCTCGATCTGCGCAGCGAGCGCAGGTGTGGTGGTCACCCGCAGGAGTCCGGCGAAGTCCGGCAGCGGCAGCAGCCCCGGCTGGAACGCCGAGTGCGTCCGCAACAGGCCCCACATACCCGCCTCGAGGAACGGCAGTCGGCGGTCTGCGACGAGATAGTCCGCCCCGTTGGGTGCGCCGCCGCCCGCTCCGTCGATGAGCTGGACGTCGAACACGCCACCGGGAAGGATGGCGCGTGCCGGGAGTTGGCTGGCTTCGGCAACGGTGGGCTCCCACGGGAATCGATGACCGTCCACGCCGAAGACATGTGACTGCTCGCCGTGACCCACACCGATTCGGTAGCGGACGTCCTCTCCGACGTACGCCTCGAGCAGCAGATGGGGATCTCCGTGCGTGGAGCTGTCGAAGGCGAGCGCCATGTCGGGGTTGATGTCGAGACGGCCGCTCAGCGCATTGTTCCAGAACTCGTCGCTCTGGTAGTTGAGCCCGCGGAAGCCCTCGACGTCACGCAAGTACGGCATGTCGTCCTGGCCGATCCGGCCGTCGTTGTCGTGGAACAAGACGACCTGCTCGCGGAACGAACCGGCCGGCGTGATGACGTCCGCCGTGACCCCGACGTCAGCCGGCGCCCCGGTGTACGGGTCGCGGTAGGTCGCTCCCGCCGGCTCCACGACCACGGCGCCGTAGGCGCCGTGCTCCTGATGCTCAGGGTCGGTCTGATCCCAGAACAGCGAGGTGCCGAGCTCTGCGTGTGCGTAGAAGCGGTAGGTCCTCGTCGCGCCTGGGCTGACGCCCGAGTCGGTGTTGAAGCCGATGGCGGAGCCGTGGCTCGTCTGCGGGTCGAAGGCCAGCTTGCCCAGCGTCATGCCCGACCGCTCGTTCAAGTCGTTCGTGAGGTTGACCACGAGGCAATCGCCCTCGTTCACCCGGATCACGAGCGGCTCGGGGAGCTTCGTTCCCGCCACGAAGTCCGCCTGATCGGCGTCGAGGGCGTACATGATGCCCCCTCCGCTCGGCAGATGCAGCGTGCGGAACACCGACACGTCGAATGTCTTGATCGGCGCGAGCGCAGGACAGACGTCGACCGGGGGTCCCGGTTGTGCAGGCGGCAGGCCCGTGAACGTCTGGATCGGGAAGCCTCCCGGGACGTTGGGCGGGGCAGCGGCTGGAGGTCGCCCTGCAGCGTGTTGTGGACACGCATCAGGCCCCAGGCGCCATCGATGAGGTCCGTGTACACACTGTTGTAGATGAGGAAGTCGCCAGGAAGGCCTGCGGTCCCACCCGCTCCGTTCTCGAGGACGAGGTCCTCGCGCTCGGAGATGCCGAGTGTGATGGAGCTGTACTGGTTGGCCTCGCCGATGAACCGCTCCTGCCGGAACGTGTGGCCGGTCACCCGGAGAACGCCCTCGCGCTCCATCACACCCAGGCCGCGAATGACCACGTCGTCACCGACGTAGGCCCGCAGGATCGGGGTGGTCGGATCGCCGTTGGTCACCGACGAGAACGGGAAGTCAGCATCCCGTTCGCCGAGCGGCTCCGATTTGAGGTTGAAGGAGCTGACCGTGCCCTCTTCTGGCGGCGCCAGTGGGGCCTCGTTGTGGACTGCGATGAACAGCTCACGGAACGAGCCGGACTGCCCGGCGCCGACGCTGCCGCCCGGGGGAGCGTGGATGTCGGCGATCGTGCCGTTGCGGATTTCCGCGCCAGTGACCGGGTCGTGCCAGGTCGAGCCTGCAGGCTCGACAATCAGCGCGCCGAAGAGGCCGTGGCCCCAACTGTTGAAGTCCACGTGGTCGTGGAAGAAGACGGTTCCGTCCTCCACGTCCGCGTACCACCAGTACTGCACGAACTCCACGCCAACGGCCTCGCCGGCCGCGTGGTGATACTTGAGCGGCTCATCGAGCGTGAGCACATTGCCAGCGATGTTCGTGATGTGGCGGATCTCGGTGCAGGCCCTGTCGTCGTTGTCCGGATTCGCGACCGGGAGCCCCGTGCCATGGTCGCACATGCCCTCACCGAGGCCGATGCCGATGGCGATGCCCTCGCGCAGACGGTTGGTGTGGGTCACCGTCACCTGGGTCGCGCCCGGTGTGGTGGCGCCGGTCATCGTCCGGTTCTCGGTCGACAGCGGCCGCACCGACTGTTCGTAGCTGAAGCCGGTGATGACGCCATCCGACGCCTGCGGGTCGAACTGGGTGAAGTGGTTGTGGATGTTGGTCTTGGCGTAACCGCTGTGGTTGACGTCTTCCTGCTCGCTCGTGAAGAACAGCCGCAGGCAGTCGCCCACGTTGGCGCGGATCACCAGCGGCTCCTTGGGGGCCGTTCCGGCGATCACTGCGTCTTTCGTCTCGTTGAGCACGTACAGCATGCCGTCGGGGACGACCTGGCCTGCTTGGATCTCGATCGGTGTGTCGATCGAGGTGATCGGGTAGTAGAGGACCCGACGACCCGGAACGTCAGCGGGGTCGACACACAATCCGTCCGGTCGCGTCGCGCTCGCCTGCTCACCGAGCCACGGCACACCTGAGTGCCCGTTTGGCGCGAACGGCGGCCTTTTCGCCAGATGGGGTGTGAACGTCGGCCAACTCAGGCGTCCGTTGGTGAGGTTGAACGTCACCGGGTTGCGCTGACCGGGTGTCGGCGACGAGTAGGTGGGCCAGGCGGTCGCGTCGTCCGGTTCTCCGAGAACCAACGGTTGGCTGGGGTCGCCACCGACATAGTCGATGATCCAGTCCCAGACGGTCGCGTCCTCGTCGTCGAGCGTCACGCCCTGGGGCGGCAGGTGCTGTGTCGCCCAGTCCTCGACCGAGATCTCGGTGCTGGTGTCGGTGACGTCGACGGCCGCGAGGATCGTCTTGCCTTCGACGGTCTGGCCGATCAGGTCGAGCGACGTACCGCTGGAGGCAACCGGCGGGGCTGCGTAGTCGACGTCGGGTGGCATCTCCGCGAGGTCGGACTGGACGGTGTCGTGCACCCGCCAGAACGACCACATGCCGGCGACGTAGTGCTCGCCGATGTGGCAGTGGAAGAGGTAGTCGCCCGCCGCCTGCTGACTGCCGCCAGCGCCACACTCGTGCTCAAGTGTGTAGGTCTCGCCGGGACCCGCTGCCTGGGAGTCCATGCGGGTGGTGGTGGCGTCCTGGGTTGGGACCTTTTGTAGCCCTTGCGCGAACTCGCCCGGTTCGACACCCGGCTGGCGGCGCCAGCGGGTGCCACCACCGTGGAGGTGGTAGACGTGGAACATCTCGCTGCCCGGGTGGGCGAGGCGCGTCTTGGTGGGTTCGCCGAGGTACGAGCGTGGAATCGGGGTCGCCGGATCGCCGTAGGCGTACGAGCTGTACGCGAGCGACTTGTCCGGGATGAGCCCGCCCAGCGCGAGACGGTTGATGAACGGCTCGGAGCGGTAGTTGAGTGCTCGGGAGCCGGGACGGTACACGCCGGTGATCGGATCGATCTCCGGGAGCTCCTCTCCTGCGGAGTCGAGGATGCCCTCGAATTCCTCGTCGCCGATCTCGTGCATCATGATCACGAACTCGCGGAAGTCCACGCCGCTCGGATCGACGATGATCGCCTCCCAGCCACTCTCGATGGGCTGGCCCGGGATCTCCGGATGGAGGTAGGTCGAACCGGCGGGCTCCACGACGAGCATGCCGAAGAGGCCGTGCCCCATCGTCTCGCGCATGTCGTAGCGGCTGTTGAACTGGTAGGCGCCTTCGGCGGCCGGATCCGTCGGGACCTGGTAGCGGTAGGTGATCGTTTCGCCGAAGTTGGCGAAGCTCCCCGGGTTGTTGCCCACGTTGCCCGGAGCGTTGATCACCGTGAAGGGAATGCCCTGCACGTTGAACGATGCGGGCATGTCGGCCATCTGGTTGGTGAATCGGATGGTCAGGCAGTCACCGACGTTGGCGCGGATGACGAGCGCTTGGATCGGATCGTCGCGCAGGCCCGGGCTGACCTCGCCGGTCGTTTCCTGGGCGCGGACATCGGCGATGCGATCGTCGAGGACGAACATCCGCCCGAAGGGGTCGTGGTCGCCCCACTGGTTGAGGGTGATGTCGACGCCGATCGCGGAGACGTCGTACTGACGCTCCGGCGCGCCGATCTCACACCCGCTGGAATCGACGAACTCGTCCTCGGCGGCCGTGGCGTTGAGCGGGGTGGGAAGGATCACCCCGCTCGCGGCCACGATCGTGGCGAGGAGCGCCGGGGACATCTTCGTCCCGCGGAGCGCCCCGCTGAGAGCTCCAAAGGTGAGCGCGGCAAGCGGGAGAGCGATCGCCTGCCCGAAGAGCGCGTCACGGACGGCGTGCACCAGGCCGTTGCCGTGCCCGGCGTGGGCGACGCCGAGAGCGGTGTCGATCCGGGTGTGCAGGGGAACGGCGATGAGCATGCCCACCATGAACAGCTGGGTGACCACAGCCGCGCGGATCCAGACTGCGGAGGTTCCCTCCTGGCGGATCGCGCCGGCGATGTTGGAGCCCACGACGACGGCCAGCGCGGCCAGCGGAAGGGCAAGAAGAGCGTCTCGCAACAGGTGAGGGAGATGCTCGACAAGACCGGCGTCGACGCGCACCGTCAGTACGGTGTGCAACCAGTGCTGCCACGCGACGACCCCGAAGGCCAGAATCAGCGTGGCGAGCGTAAGTTCGCGACGGCGGGGGTGCCCGTCACTCATGATCATGTCCCTCCCCGCCCTCGAGGGCGAAGTCGATCGTGTCGAGCCCGGCGGTCCAGACGAGCACCACGTCGGCGCCCGTCAGACTCACGGGGATGTCAAAGCTGAGGAGTGTGCTGAACACCTGCTGCGCCCCGATCTCGGTCGGGGTGAACGTCCCGCCGCGGTTGGGGCCGAACGTGGTGCCATCGTCGGCGCGCAGGTGGAAGTCGAGGGGCGACACCAGATGTGCGGTGCCCCGGTTGCGGAAATCAAGGTTGACCTGAACCCGGTGGAAGCCCTCGCCCGGCGTCCCGGGCATCATGCTCGCCGGCATGGCGAAGGCGGGTGAGTCCGTGGCGGTCAGGTCACCAGCGCTGTCGGTCGGCGTCTCCTCGTCGGAGCCGCCGATCGAACCGTCGAGGCTCTGGCGCGCCTCGGTGGCGCCGGCGGACGTGTCGAGCGTGTGGTCGTGCGCGAGCCAGTCGGGGTTGGAGACCCACAACGAGACCTGGCCGGACCGGGCCTCGGTCTCAAGCCCGACGGCCGGGTCCGTGGAGAGAAAGGTGTAGGCCAGACCGACGCCGCCGAGCAGCGCGGCGACCACGGCGATCGCCACCACGATGCGTGGCGCGCTGAAGCGACGCTTGGCCTCGATGGAGGGAGCGCCGGAAGCGTCATCATGCGGTGCGCCTGACGTCATCGGACGTCCGTCCCGCATCTGGAACACCGGATATAGCTGGTCACCGTAAACCGCCCTGTACGATGTCGACCGCGGCACACTCAAGCCTGCGATCCTTCAGAAAACCTTTGAAGACGCGCGACGGGGCCCGCAGGGAGTCTCGAATATGAGCGCTTCCGAGCGAAACCGTCGCGTTGGGTGGTATCAGTCGTCGGCGCTCGGGACGACAACGGTGAGCGCCTCGCGGTTGGACACCACGGCCTCGAGCCCGTTGTCGTGGATCCAACTGTTGACCGTCTCGGTGTCGAACCACGCCCACCGGCGGGGGATGATCAGGACCCGGATGTCCGACGCTTCCAGGAGCCCCAGGGTGTGCCGGTCGGGAAACGTCGGGTGGAAGATCTGGTTGGCCCGGCCGGCCCGCTCGACCTCGTCGCCGAAGTTGAGCCAGCGCAGCGGCGATCCGTAGACGACCTCGTTGTTAGTGAGTGCCTCGACCCACCAACCGAGAGGTGCGTCGTTGAGCGACGGCAGTGCGATCACACCGCCCTCGGCATCCACCACCGAGTCGGCAACCTCGATCGCGACGACGAGGTCCTCGGACAAGATCGCGTAAAAGTCGCGCTGTTCCTCGAAGCGGCCGAGGCCCACGGCCATCTGGTACACGACCACGGCCGCGAGCCCGCCTGCCACGGCGAGATAGGCAATGCGCGTCGGCTGCTTCTGGCCCTTCCACGGCTCGTCCTCGGTGAGGTTCTGCACCCACACGCCCAGCGCCGCGACAGCGAGGAGCGGGGCGAAGTACAGGTACCGGCTCTCCTGGGTCAAGAGGAGCAGGTTGACCAGGGCGACGAGAAGAGCGGAGGTCAGCCGCCACGACGCGGTGAGACGAGAGGACCAGAGCAGGAAGGGGGTCGCGACGGCGAGCGGAATGATGACCTGCCACAGCGCCGGAAACTCGCCGTAGAGGTTGTCAAGCCGACCCAGGACATTGCCCCAGGACAGGTTGTCCAGCTCGGCGAACTCGTTGGGGTTGAGCACCACCGCATCCACGAGCCGGATGTAGATCGGCGTCATGAACAGGGATGGGAGGGCGATCCATCCCGCGTTGACGAAGTGCGGCTTGCGCAGGGTGATGCGACGCTGGGCGATGGTGTCGTCCTCGACGATGCCGATCATGCCGAAGAGCGCGACCACGGCGACGAAGTGGGAAGTGGCGAGCATCAGCAGCAAGAGGCCACCGACCTGAAGAGCGGTCTTTCTCGTGGGGTCGTCGAGGTACCGCAACCCGGCCATCATCGTGATCGGGAGCAGGCCCATGGCGAGGAGCTGCGGGAATCCTCCCCACGCTGCCGCCTCGCCGACACTGCCGGCGGCGAGGAGCAAGAGGACGGGCAGGAGACGAATCCCATTCACCCCCGCCATGCGAAGTGCCATGTTGAGCCCAAGCGCGGGCGCGACCGCGGTGAGAGCGCCGACGAGCGCGACGCCGTTGATGACGCCGAGCCAGTTGGTCGCGATCTCCACGAGGGCGGGGACCACCGGTGGGTACGTGATCGAGGAGTCCCGCGGGCTGTCGCCGAAGAACGACTGGGCGAACGACAGCCAGTTGCCCGAGTCGATGGTGGCGGGAGCATCGCCCGCTGCGAGAACGATGAAGCGAATCGTCGCCACGAGGGCGGTAGCGAGAACCAGGACCATCGTCGCCAACGACGGTCGGCGGAGTCGCCTGCGGAGCCCGGCGAAGACCGAGGAGAGAGACGGCTGTGGATGCGGGGCCCTCAGGGGTGGCGGCGTGCCCAGGCCTGGCTGCCCCACTCGCTGGCGTGGTCGGGTCGGGTGAGCGCCTTCGGGCAGCGCACGCTGAATGAGCGGAACAGGATCGAGCTGGGCGGCATCGGCGACCGTGCCCTCGTGATCAGCGATCCACAGGCGGCCCGGCGCGAGAGCACCGGGCTCCGCTGTGGGAAGGCGGAGGGCTGCCTGGAGGACCTTCGAGACCTCCGTGCGATCGGAGTGGAGGACGCAGAAGTCCTCGGGGAGATCGACGCCGAGCGCGGAAGAGCTGCGGGCGCGTCGCTCGTCGATCGAGGGGCGCT
>CAYUBX010000061.1:0-10484 GCA_964443165.1 uncultured Acidimicrobiales bacterium | reverse complement strand
GGGATGTGGTCGCGAGTCCGCAAGAGCCTCGGAGAGACCCTCCCGTCGTACCGCGGTGACTGGCACGCACTGCGGCAGTACGCGCGTGCCGACGGCGAGCGCAGCCGGATGCAGTGGGTGTGGTTCGAGCGGGATCTCCTCCCCGGCTACGCCTGGTCGTTCCCCCTCGCCGATGGGCGGGTGAACATCGGATTCGGCATCGTGCGGACCGGCCGGCTCGATGGCAAGCAGCTCAAGCGGGTGTGGGACGGGCTCGTCGACCGGCCACACATCCGCGATGTGCTCGGCGACGTCGAGGTGGAGGACACGGTCAAGGCCTGGCCGATTCCCGCCCGGCTACCCGATGTGAGCGTCCGACACGGTCGGGTGCTCTTCGCCGGTGATGCGGCTCTGGTCACCGACCCGATGACCGGAGAAGGGATCGGCCAGGCGCTCGAAACCGGGCGACTCGCCGCGCAGGCCGTCGCACAGGGCGGCCCCGCCGGCGCGACGGGCATGGGCTACGACCAGACGGTCCGCCGAAACCTCGAGACCGACCACCGGCTCGCCCGACGCCTGAGCGGTCTGCTCGCCCGGCCACGAATCGCCGAAGCGGCCCTGCGAGCGGTCGATCTCAACGGCTGGACACGGCGCAACTTCGCCCGCTGGATGTTCGAGGACTACCCCCGCGCGGCTATCTTCACCCCCCGTCGGTGGCGCCGCGGAATGTTCGATTCGCCCGGCGGATACGCCGACCAACCCCGCGCAGCCTGACCCGCCCAGAGCGCGCCGAACGATCGGTCAGTTGCAGCACTCGTCGACGGCCCGACAAGCTGTCGCTCTGTGGAGAACGACCGGCCGTCTCCGGAACACCTGACGTTCACCAGAGAGCAGTGGGCGGCGCGCCGGGACGCGACCCCGCTGCCTCTGTCCGAGGAAGAGATCCGCGAGCTGAGCGGACGGGTCGAACCGGTCAGCGTCGAGGGCGTTCGCGACGTCTACCTCCCCCTGTCGCGCCTGCTCAACCTGCGCGTGGAAGCAGCGCGCCTGCTGCGCGAGTCGACCGCTGACTTCCTCGGACGCACCCCGGTCCACCGGCCGTACCTGATCGGCATCGCGGGAAGCGTGTCGGTCGGCAAGAGCACGACGGCGCGCATCCTTCAGGCCGTCCTCGAGGCGTGGCCAGATCACCCCAAGGTGGACCTGCTCACGACAGACGGCTTCCTGCTTCCCAACGCCGAGCTCGAAACCCGTGGTCTACTCGGACGGAAGGGCTTCCCCGAGAGCTATCGCAGAGGGGCGCTCGTCGACTTCCTCCACGAGGTCGTCAACGGTGCGTCCCAAGTGGCAGCACCGGTGTACTCGCACGTGACCTACGACATCACCGATGAGGTCCGCGAGATCGAGCTGCCGGACATCTTGATCGTCGAGGGGCTCAACGTCCTTCAGACCGGTTCGCCCGAGAGCACGCCGTTCGTCTCGGACTACTTCGACTTCACGATCTACGTCGATGCGTCGCCCGAGGCCCTCGAGGCCTGGTACGTGGAGCGCTTCCAGCAACTTCGGGCGACCGCGTTCAGGGAACAGAGCGCCTACTTCAGCCAGTTCGCCCATCTTCCCGAGGACGCGGCCGAAGCGGTGGCCCGCACCATCTGGCGTTCGATCAACCTGCCCAACCTGTTGCAGAACATCCTCCCCACCCGCGCCCGCGCCGATCTCGTACTGCGGAAGGGGCCCGACCACCGAGTCGACCGCGTCGAGCTACGCCGGGGGTGACGATCGCTCGACGCGTCGCGCGTCGATCCAGTCGTCGAGCTGCTTCCACTGTTCGTGGATCCACGCGATGCGGTCGTCGTCGCCCGCCGGCACATCCGACGCGGGACGCCTGACCACGACGACCTCGATGGGGTCACGCAGAGGAATCGAGCGCCAGACGGTCAACGGATCGGTGAGCTGATCGAACCCGATGTGGCCGATGAACGCGACGTCGGAGTCGGCAGGCGCGGCATCGAGAAGTGCGAGGGCGCCGCCCGGGCGGGGCGGGAGAAGGTGTCGGAGCTCGCGAGCCCGGGCCGCAGCGACGTAGTCCGACTGGTCGAGTCGCTCGATGACCCGCTCCCGCACCTTGGGACGAAACAGCCGACCCTCCGGAAAGATCACGACGGCCGTGTCCGCAGGCAGGTTGGTGGCGAGCCGACCCACCGCTGCGATCTCCGCACTCGGGTCGTCGCCGGATCGTTCGACGAAGTGATGCGGCGCACGGTGACCGACCATGTCGAGGTTCGGCTCGTTGCGCAGTTCGCGCATCAGCAGCACGCGGACCACCATGTCGGGTGACTCGGTCACCAGCCGTGGTGGGAGCAATGCATCGAAAATGGACTGGTGGCGGGCGAACACGAGAAGCGGCCCGCTGTGAAGGTGGGCGTGGTCGGTGACCTCGACGCGGTAGCCGAGCGTCGGCCCGAACCACCCGACGTTCATCTTCAGCCACAGGCGGGTCAGACCGTGCCAGCGAGCCTGCGTGGTCGGATGCCAATTTCGCAGTCCGAAGACGCACAGCACCCACACCACGAAGATCGCCACCAGGACGCACAGGGTCCAGAACGCATAACCGATGACGGCCAAGAGGAGCCTGGCGGAAGGGAGGCGGCGCGGTGCGAGGACCAGATCGCTGAGGAGCGCGATCACGAGCAGGAGCGGCGACAGCACCGCCAGGATCGGGAAGGCGAGGAAAGCGAGGGGGAGCGACACCACCCGCCGGGCGATCATCGCCCGGTGTCGCGTCCTCTCCGTTCGCGGCAGCTCCACACAGGTGAAGAGTTCCATGTGCGAACTACCCTCGCCAGTCGTGGCCGGATGCACCTTCTGTTCGATCGTCGAGGGCTCGTCGCCCAGTCAGACGATCTACGAGGACGACAACGCCCAGGCGTTCATGGATCTTCTCCCGATGACGCCAGGGCACTGCCTCATCGTTCCGAAGAAGCACGTCGTCGACGTGTGGGACCTCGACGACGACGATGCGGCGCACGTGATGCAGGCGTGCCGGCGGGTGGCTCACCAGGTGCGCGAGCAGCTCGAACCGCTGGGCATCAACCTGCTGAACAACAACGGCGCGCACGCCGATCAGTCACAGTTCCACTTCCACGTGCATCTGATCCCCCGCTATGGCCGCGATCGACTGCTGCACCCGTGGGAACGGTCGTTCGGCCACCTAGATCAGATCCGCATGGTGGCCGAAGTGCTGAGAGGCGAAGCCGAGCGCGACACCCTCTTCGGCTGACCGCGAGTTGAGTCACTTCGGTGTCAGACACCGAAGTGACTCAACTCCGAAGTGACTCAACTTCAGAAGTCCTCGTCGCACCACGGCAGGTGAATGGTGCGGGGGAGGCGGTTGACCGCGGCGGCGTTGCCCTGGAGTCGGCCCGTGACGGCCATGTCCGTTGCATCGCGTCCGCCGAGAACGAGCGCGCTCCATGTGGCGATGTCAGCCGTGGTCTCCATGGCGTCCGCCCGTCGACGGCTGCGACCACCTCTTTCGCGGACGGCATCTGCGGCTCGACGCCAACTAGCTTCGGACGCCATGACCGATCGCTACGCGGATTTCTCCGCTCTCACCATCACGGGGCCTGACGAGGACGGCATCCTCGACATCGTCATCGACACCCCGGGCAAGCTGAACGCAGTCGACGAGGCCAAGCACCTCGCTCTGGCGGACGTCTGGAAAGCGGTCGACACCGATCCCGACACCCGGGTGGCCGTGGTCCGCGGCGCCAACGGAACCTTCTCCGCCGGCGGCGATCTCGACATGATCTCCAGGATCATCGACGACGCCGACTACCGCATGAACACGTGGCGTGAGGCGAAAGACCTCGTCTACAACATGATCAATTGCTCCAAGATCATCGTGTCGGCGATCGAGGGAACCGCGGTCGGAGCCGGCTTGGCCGCCGCGTTCATGGCCGACATCTCGGTGATCGGACGCAACGCACGGATCCTGGACGGCCACACCCGGCTCGGCGTGGCGGCGGGCGACCATGCGGCCATCATCTGGCCGCTGCTGTGTGGCATGGCGAAGTCGAAGTACTACCTGCTCACGTGTGACTCGATGACGGGCGAAGAGGCCGAGGCGATGGGCCTCGCAAGCGTCTGCGTCGACGACGATCAGGTGGTCGACGAGGCATACAAGGTGGCCCGCAAGCTCGCGCAGGGCAGCCAGTCGGCGATCCGCTGGACCAAGTACAGCCTCAACAACTGGCTGCGGATGGCAGGACCGACATTCGACACGTCGGTCGCGCTCGAGATGCTCGGCTTCACCGGCTCCGACGTCCGTGAGGGCCGACAGGCAATTGTGGAGAAGCGGCGCCCCGACTTCGCCTGATCGCCGTCCGGGTCAGTCCGAGGTGACGAGGGGCCGGTCGGGGTCCTTCGTCCACTCGCTCAGCGAGCCGTCGTAGACCGACACATCCGTACGGCCGAGGAGTTCGGTCAAAACGAACGCGTCTGCGGTGGCTGCGATGCCGCCACCGCAGTAGGTCACGACCGGCCGCCCCGCCGGAAGATGGTCGAACGTCGCTGCGAGTTCGTCGATAGGCAGGAAGCGTTGCGTCTCGGGGTCGAGCATCGAGATCGCGAAGACGTTGCTCGCGCCGGGAATGTGTCCCGCTCGGCCATAGCTGTTGTCCGAACCGTCGTGGTTCTCGGGCGACAGCGAATTGACGATGCAGGTCACACCGTCGCCGATGGCTGCCTCGACCTGGTCCATGGACGCGATCATCTGCGGGCGAGGCGCGGCCGAGAACGTCGCGGCGGGCCGAGCGGGCGCCGGATCGGTGCTCACCGGCCGGCCCTCGTTGGTCCAGCTCTTCCAGCCGCCGTCGAGGACGGCGCAGTCGTCGAAGCCGAACGCCTTCAGCATCCAGAAGATCCGCGTCGCCCACATCGTCATGCGGCGGTCGTAGAGCACGACGCGCGTTCCGTCCCCCACCCCGAGGGCCTCCATCGCGGACGCGAAGGGCCCTGCGCTCGGCATCATGAACCGCAGCTCGCTGTCCGGATCACTCAGGTCGTTGGTGAGGTCGACGTATGCGGAGTTGGGGATGTGCCCCTCGGACCAGACGTCGTGCATCGCCTCGGCGGTGAATCCGCCAGGGGCTGGGCGGAGCATCACCGTGCATTCGAGGATACGGAGGTCCGGATCGTCGATGTTTGCTGCGAGCCAGTCAGTTGAGACGAGTGAGTCCATGACCGCGAGACTAAGTCGCGTGAACATTCAGTATGAGACCGATGGCCCGGTGGCCGTGGTCACGATCGATCGACCGGATCGCCGCAACGCGGTGGATGCCGCCACCGCTGCCGAACTCGCCGAGGCCTTTCAGCGGTTCGACGGGGACGCCGATCTCTGTGCAGCGGTCCTCACCGGCGCACACGGCACGTTCTGTGCGGGCGGTGATCTCAAAGCGATGGCCGACGGGACCGGCGAGAACCGGATCGATGTCGAAGGCGATGGGCCGATGGGTCCGACGAGGATGCTTCTCTCGAAGCCGGTGATCGCCGCCGTCGAGGGACACGCGGTCGCAGGCGGGCTCGAACTCGCCGCGTGGTGCGACATGCGGGTCGCCGCCCGCGATGCCGTGTTCGGCGTGTACTGCCGCCGCTGGGGAGTCCCGCTGGTCGACGGTGGAACGATTCGCCTCCCCCGACTCATCGGACACAGCCATGCGCTCGACATGATCCTCACCGGACGCCCGGTGGAGGGTCCCGAGGCCCTCGCGATGGGGCTAGCCAACCGCCTGGTCGAACCCGGTGAAGCGCTCGCCGCCTCGGTCGAACTCGCAACGGAGCTCGCGGCGTTCCCGCAGCGATGCCTCCGGGCCGATCGCCGCTCATCGTACGAGCAGTGGGGAAAGAGCCTCCCCGACGCCCTGGTCCACGAGACCCTCCTCGGCCGAGAGGTGATCGCCAGCGGCGAGACCCGCAGCGGGGCCACCCGCTTCAGCGACGGGGCCGGCCGCCACGGCGAGTTCTGATCCGCCTACCCTCGGCGCCATGCGGTTCGGCGTGCTCCAGTTCTTCAGCTGGCCCGGTCGGCGCGGCGACCTCGCCGATGTCTACCGGCGCGCTCTCGAGCGAGTCGAGATCATGGACCACACCGGCTACGACTGCGTGTGGGTGGCAGAGCACCACTTCAACGACTTCTCGGTCTGTCCCTCCGTCCACATGATGGGCGTGGAGTGCGCAGCCCGGACCGAGTCGATCCGGATCGGCACCGCCGTCTCGTTGGTCGGGTTCGCTCACCCCCTGCGAATCGCAGAGGAGGCGGCGTTTCTCGACGTGCTGTCGGGCGGTCGACTCAACTTCGGAGCCGGCCGGGGCGCCGACCCCACGGAGCACGCGATCTTCGACGTGGCCCCCGAGGAGAGCCACGACCGGTTCCGCGAGCACCTGACGATCGTGCTCGAGGCGTGGCGCAACGAACGCCTGACCTGGTCGTCGGAGTGGTGGCAGTTCGACGACGTCGAGGTCATGCCCAAGCCGCTGCAGCAGCCAATGCCGCCGGTCTGGGCGGCTGCTTCGTCGCCACCGGCGATCAGCTGGGCAGCCGAACAGGGGCACGACATCTTGCTCGACCCCCACTCCACCCACGAGGACATCGGGCTGAAGTACGAGCGCTACCTCGAGCAACTCGCAGCTGCTGGCCATTCAACGGCGGACCGAACGACGCCGATGAGCCGACTCGTCTGCGTCGCTCCGACCGACGACGAGGCCCGCACGGTCGCTCGCAAGGGGGCGGAGTGGACGGTCGGTTCCTACGCGTCCCCATCCCACGGCAACGTCGGAGGCGACCTCCGCGCCGAGGGCAGCCGCGACGTCGGGATGAAGACGAAGGACCCCGTCACCCGCTACGTGGACGACGTCATGATCTGGGGCTCACCCGCGCGGGTCGTCGACGAGCTGCAGCGGCTCGAAGAAGAGATCCATCTCGACTACCTGCTCGCCAGCCCCATGAGCCAACAGACGTTCTACCTCCTCACCGACGAAGTACTGCCGAACCTGCTGTGAGCGCTTTCGCGTCAGGTCACCCGCACCTCGTGGGCCCATGGCGGGGCCGCAGGGGCGTCGTCACCGAGGAGCGCGACCACCACTCGCGACGCGGTTGGCGAATCGGTGGGCCACGGGGTGTGGCCGTCCGTCACCACGACCACCACATCGGGCCGAGGTCGAAGATCGAGGACTCGGGCCATCCCCTCCGCCATGTCGGTTCCGCCCCCGCCGACCAGTTCGATCTGGTGGCTGCTGCGGACGCGCTGGGCGGGCGTCGGATCCACGTCGCACGTGAGCACCCGGACCGAGTCCGGCCGGATGCCGGCCGCCGACAGCAGGCCGTCGATCTCGGTGAGAGCGAGCCCGAGGAGCTCATCGGTCATCGACGCGCTGGTGTCGACCACGACTCCGATCTCGGCCGATCGTTGACGAAGTCTGGGGAGAACGACCGCTCCGCTCACCGAGCTCCGCCGTGACGGCCGCGAATACGAGTAGTCGGCGGCGCCAGCGACGGTGTCGATGCCCCGCCGAATCTCTGCGCCGAGCTCTCGCCGCCAGTCGACGCTAGGGACGAGCACGGACTGGGCCCACCGCAGCAACCCCGCAGGAGCTCCGCCCTCCCGCTTCTCGTGTTCCTGGACGTCGGAAGCGACACGGCGGCGGAGGAGCTCCGCTTCGTCCTCGCTGACCCCACCGTCCGACCCGTCATCACCCCTCGGCGGTCGGTCCCAGCCACGCTCGAAGCCATGAGCACCCGATCCACAGTCGCGCTGTGCGTCGCGCCGAGGATCGCCGTGATGGAAGTACTCCTCCGCGAACAGCCCATCGGCCGAGTCCAGGTCGTAGGGCGTCGCTGCATCGAGGGCGGCCCGCACCTCGGCGGTGAGGTCGTCGTTGATCTCGGCGTCCGCCGAATCCACCCAGTGCTGCAGCTCGTCCTCGGACAATCCGAGCGCTCGCGCCCGATCCGCATGGCCGCGCAAGAGATGACCGGTCTGGTGGACGAGCTCGGCTCCGAGCTGCGGCGCGGACCAACCGCCCGCGATCTCGGGATCGACGTAGATGCGCCACGCCTCGTCGCAGGCCACCCCACCGCTACCGGGCTGCCCGACCAGCTGCGTGGCGAAGACGGCCGATGCCAGATACGGGTGGTGGTGAGCGGCCCAGAGCCGCGCTGCGGCCGGCAGCTGCGGATCCAGCCGAGCCTCGCTCACGGCACCAGCCTGGCGTCCTTCAGAACGGGGACGAAGATCGCAGCCTCGACCGGCGCACTGACGCCGTCGGGACGGATGCGAGCCAGAACTCGCGCCGCCATCGCGGCGACGTCGGGAGCCTCCCCGGCGGCGCGCGCCATCACCTTCCAGCCGGCGTTCCACCGCTCCGGTGTGGTGTTGGCCGCAACCGCCGCCGCGACGGACGAGAGCACCGCATACCGCTTGTCGCCGCGCTCGGGAAACTCCACGCCATCGGGGTCGGCGAGCGCAGCCTCGGGATCGGGCAGGTCGAGTTCGTCGAGCCACGTGAGGAACTCGAGTCCTGCACCGTCGCCCACCGCCCCGAGCACCAGCGCACGTCGGACCTGGGACGACGCGGCGCTGAGATCGCACGCCGCCATCAGGCGCCCGACCATCTCCCACGTTCGCGGGCTCGGCCAGGCGCGTCCAGCGGCCGATCGGTCGGTGGGCGGTGCGCTCACCACAGACGGCCGCAGCCCGAGGAACGCCGCCACCAGGCCAGCGGCCAGGGGTATCTGCTCTTCCCAGCCATCCGCGAGGGGCGGCGGAGTCGCCACCGGGAAACCCGCGACCAGACCTGCAGCCACCGTCTGGGCGTCGACAGACCAGTCGAGGTGACAGAAGCGGTTGGCGAGTGGCGCGGAGAGGTCCCAGCCGTCCGCCGCCTGATCGGGCGGATTGGCCGCCGCGACGATCGCCACACCGTCGGGGAGAGCCAGGTCACCGACGACCCGTTCGAGCACGACGCGAAGAAGCGCCGCCTGGACGGCGGGCGGAGCGGTCGAGATCTCATCGAGAAAGAGCACGCCGTGACCGGCATCCGCCAGGTTGGTGGCCCACCGGGGCGGCGCGAATCGCACTCCGTCGTCCACCACGATCGGCAAGCCCGCGAAGTCCGACGGCTCTCGAATCGAGGCGATGACCACCTCGCACGGCGCCCCCGTCGCCTCGGCCATCGCCATGACGGCCGAGCTCTTGCCGGTGCCTGGCGAACCCCACAGGACCGCGGGCACGCCCGCGGCGATGGCGAGCGACAGGGCGTCGACAGACGTCGTGGCTGTGGTCACGGGGACAGTCTGCCGTTCATGAGTAGGTTTGCCAGCCATGACCGAAGAGGAAGAGCCACACCTCACCGCGCACGAGCGAGTGAGCCAGATGACGGGCGGTCCCACCGGACCGCTCCAGGGAATCCGTGTCCTCGACTGCACCCAGGCCATCGCCGGGCCGTGGTCGACGATGATGCTCGCCGACCTCGGTGCCGATGTGATCAAGGTCGAGCCGCCCCGCGGCGACATGCAGCGCAACATGGCGCCCTACACCCGCGAGGACGAAGAGCGGGCCTACGGTGGCTCGTTCGGGACATACAACCGCAACAAGCGCGGCATCGTCCTCGACCTGTTCGACGACGACGATCGCGAGACCTTCTTCCAGCTGGTGGAGACCGCCGATGCGCTCGTCGAGAACATGCGAGCCGGCGTCATGGACAAGATGGGCTGCAGTTGGGAGGTCCTCCACGAACGCAACCCGCGGCTCGTGTACGGCGCCATCCGGGGTTTCGGCGACCCGCGCACAGGTGAGAGCCCCTACGCGGATTGGCCCGCGTACGACGTCATCGCACAGTCGATGGGTGGCCTCGTCGCCCAGAACGGCAACGGGCCGGACGATCGCATCCAGGTAGGACCGTTCATCGGCGACATCTACCCCGGCACCGTCGGCGCCGTGGGAGTGCTCGCGGCGATCTTGCACGCCCAACGCACCGGCGAGGGCCAGTTCGTCGACGTCGGCATGGTCGACTCGATGATGGCGCTCTCCGAGATGGGGATGATGCGCTACAGCTACATGGGCAAGTACGACACGCCGCCCAGTGGCAACAGCAACGACCTGATCGCTCCGTTCGACGTGTTCGACACCAAGGACGGGCAGGTGGCCATCGCCTCGCCGACCGACAAGCACTTCTACGAGCTCGCCGACGCGATGGGCCGGCCGGAGTGGCGCGAGGCCGAGGAAGGAAAGACACTGCGGGGCCGGATGCGCAACCGCGAGCTGATCGACACTGCGCTCGCCGAGTGGTGCGCCTCGCTCACCAACGCCCAGGTGCTCGACGCGATCGGCGGGAAAGTGCCCTGCGGGCCGGTCAACCTGCCCGGCGACCTGTTCACCGACCCTCACGTCGAGGCGCGCGACATGTTGGTGGCGGTCGAGCAGACGAGCGGTCGACCGATCGTCCAG
>CAYUBX010000060.1:7240-10488 GCA_964443165.1 uncultured Acidimicrobiales bacterium | reverse complement strand
GGCGCGGTCCAGGACCTCATCGACGAACTTGGCCGAATGCCCGGTATCGGGCCGAAGTCCGCCCAGCGCATCGCGTTCCACATCTTGAAGTTGCCGCGCGACGACGCGCTTCGGCTCGCGACGGCGATCTCGGAGGTGAAGGCCCGCGTCGGCTTCTGCGATCGCTGCTTCAACGTCTCTGAGTCCTCCACGTGCACGCTCTGCGCAGACCCGCGTCGACAGACCGGTTCGCTCTGCGTCGTGGAGGAGCCGCGGGACGTCATCGCCCTGGAAAAGGCCGGGTTCCGCGGTCGCTATCACGTGCTGCAGGGAGCGCTGAACCCGATGGAGGGTGTCGGCCCCGAACAGCTCCGCATCCGGGAACTGCTGGCGCGGATCACCAACGAGGACATCGACGAGCTCATCCTGTGCACCAACCCCAACATCGAGGGGGAGGCCACGGCGATGTACCTGGCCCGTCAGCTGTCACCGCTCGGGTTGAAGGTCACCCGCATCGCCAGCGGTCTCCCCGTCGGCGGCGACCTCGAGTACGCCGACGAACTCACCCTCAGCCGGGCCCTCGAAGGCCGCCGAGAACTCAGCGCCTGACCTTCCCCCCAGCGATGGGAGGGTGGATGCCGGAGTTGACGGCTGCAACCGACTCGTCGGCACGATGCGGGCGGTGAGTGTCCCGACTCCCCGATGACCCCGGCAACTCCGGCATCCCTGAGCCGTAGCTCATTGCGATCATGTTACGAAGATGTCGTAATGATGACAAGCACATGGTGGAGATTCACTGTCTCAGGCTGTCGCTAGTGTGATCTCACAGCACTTCCCCTGGTATTTCGGGCTTCTTCAGCCCCCACCTCAGGAGAATGTTGCGTGTTCACCGATCCGATGTCCGACGACGACATCGACATCTTCATTCCGCCACCGCACCCTCCCGTCACGATCGCGGGTCCCGATGATGCCTGGACTCTGTGCGCCTCGTTGCGTGCCGACTCCGATGCGCTGCTTGCGGTGTTGGTCGCCGACGATCGGAGGGTGGTCGCAGCTGCCGCGGCGAGTCCGGGCTTCGTCGCGCGGGCGCGCGAAGATCCCTCGCCGCTCGTCATCCTGATCGAACTCTTCGAGACGAGGGCCCTCTACCTATCGGTGGCCTCGGAGGAGGCCGAGCAGCTCGTTGGCCATCTCGCGGCCGAACTGGCTCCGGCCGAGGTGACGATCGAGTTCTTGCCGCCGCTTCCCGGTGCGGCCTGAGGCCGGGCTCAGGCGACCTTGACGATGAGAGCGTCTCCCTGCCCGCCACCGCCGCACAGTGCAGCCGCGCCCAGGCCGCCACCGCGTCGACGGAGCTCGTGGATGAGGGTCAGAGCGAGCCGGTTGCCCGACATGCCGATCGGGTGGCCGAGGGCGACGGCGCCGCCGTTGACGTTCACGATGTCATCGCTGACACCGAGGTCCTCGGTCGCGGCGATGCCCACGGCGGCGAATGCCTCGTTGAGCTCGAACAGCGACAGGTCGGAGATCTCGAGGTCGGTCTTGGTGAGCGCTTGCTTGATGGCCCGGGAGGGCTGGGTGAGGAGGCAGGTGTCTGGGCCGGACACCATGCCGAATGCCATCACCTCTGCCATGGGCTCCAGCCCGAGTTCGGCGGCCTTGGCCTGGCTCATCATCACAACGGCGGAGCCTCCATCGGAGATCTGCGAGGCGTTGCCAGCGGTCACCGCGCCCTCTTTGGCAAAGGCGGCGCGCAGCCCACCGAGGCTGTCCGCCGTGGTGCCGGGACGTACCCCTTCGTCGGTGTCGATCATGAGTGGCTCACCGCCGCGCTGAGGAACCGCGACCTTCACGATCTCATCGTCGAACAGACCGTCCTTCTGCGCCGATGCGGCACGCTCGTGTGAGCGGGCGGAGAACTCGTCCATCGCGCCGCGTGCGATTCCCGCTGCGGCTGAGTCGCGCTCGGTGCCGTCGCCCATGTGGCCGTGGTCGAAGGCACACCAGAGTCCGTCGTGGACCATGGCGTCGAGAACCTCGCTGTTGCCCATCCGCATGCCGTTGCGTCCGTCCGGTAGGAGGTACGGGGCGTTGGTCATCGACTCCATGCCACCCGCGACCACGATGTCCGCGTCGCCGGCGGCGATCATCTGATCCGCCAGGTACATCGCGTTGAGGCCAGACAGGCAGACCTTGTTGATGGTGATGGCCGGTACGTCCATCGGGATGCCGGCGTTCACCGCCGCCTGACGAGCGGTGATCTGGCCTTGGCCGGCCTGCAGAACCTGCCCCATCACGACGTGGTCCACTGCCTCGCCGGGCACCCCAGCGCGCTCGAGTGCGGCTTCGATCGCGAATCCACCGAGCTGCGCGCCGGTGAACGACGAAAGTCCCCCGTTGAACTTGCCGATCGGTGTACGTGCACCGCTGACGATGACTGATCCAGCCACGATGGCCTCCTTCTGTGGGTCCCCATGTCGAGTGTAGGTTTCTCGGGTCGGATCTGTTCCAACGACGGTGCCGTCCGATCCCTTCCCCCTCCCCCCGCACCGAGCTGGTGCCCCGAACTTACCCAGGGGTAACTTTGTCGTCCATGCATCACATTCTCGAAGCCATCGAGGCCGACGCATCCGGTGAGGAGATCGCCGCGCTCGAGATCCCCGAGAGCTACCGCGCCGCCTACGTCCGACGTGAGGATGTCGGCATGTTCGAGGGTCGCGAGTCCTGGGAAAAGGACCCGCGCGAGTCCCTCATCGTCGGCGACGTCGCCACGCCCGAGCTCGCACCCGACGAGGTCTACCTCGCCGTGATGGCCAGCTCGATCAACTTCAACACCGTCTGGACGTCGATCTTCGAACCGCTTCCCACCTTCGGTTTCCTCGACCGTCTCGGGCGGGAGAGCTCGTGGGGTGCGCGCCACAACCTCGACTACCACGTCGTCGGCTCCGACGCCTCCGGCGTCGTGCTGCAGGTCGGCTCGGCGGTCCGCAACTGGAAGCCCGGCGACCGGGTCACCGTGCACTGCAACTACGTCGACGACCAGGATCCCGCCGCGCACGAGGACTCGATGCTCGCGTCCAACCAGCGGATCTGGGGCTTCGAGAGCAACTTCGGCGGCCTCGCGGATCTGAGCATCGTCAAGGCCAACCAGCTGATGCCCAAGCCGACGCATCTCAGCTGGGAAGAGGCGGCGGTCAACGCGCTCTGTGCCGCCACGTCCTATCGGATGCTCGTCGGTGACAACGCGGCCCGGATGAAGCAAGGCGACA
>CAYUBX010000060.1:0-7230 GCA_964443165.1 uncultured Acidimicrobiales bacterium | reverse complement strand
GCGATGGGGCGATTGGTGGCGGCGAGGGCGGGGGCGGCGGCCTCGGTGGGTACGCCTGCCAGTTCGTGCTCAACGGCGGCGGCATCCCCGTCGGGGTGGTGAGCTCGTCGGACAAGGTCGAGCTGCTGCACGAGCTCGGCGTGGAGCACGTGATCGACCGCCGCGAAGAGGGCTACCAGTTCTGGTCGGACGAGCACACCCAGGAGGAGAGCGAGTGGCGGCGCCTCGGCAAGAAGGTGCGCGGCATGATCGGCGACGATCCCGACATCGTCTTCGAGCACCCCGGTCGCTCGACGATGGGCGCGTCGGTGTTCGTGGCCAAGCGGGGCGGCAAGGTCGTCACGTGTGCGGCCACGTCCGGCTACATGATCGAGTACGACAACCGTCACCTCTGGATGAAGCTGAAGCAGATCATCTCCAGCCACTTCGCCAACTACATGGAGGCGTGGGAGATGAACCGCCTCCTCGACATCGGTGCCATCCAGCCGATCCTGTCGAAGACCTTCTCGCTCGAGGACACCGCCGAGGCCGCCAATCAGGTGCACCACAACATGCACGAGGGCAAGCTCGGCATTCTGTGCCTGGCCTCCGGCGAACGGCAGGGCATCACCGATCCCGAGAAGCGCGAGCGGATCGGAGAGGACAAGATCACCTTGTTCCAGCGACACGCCGCGTCGCTCGGGAGCTGACCGACCGACCTCAGGAGTCCCGATGATCCTCACCGAGATCGACCACATCGCCATCGCCGTCCACGACCTCGAGGCCGCGATCGCCTACTACGGCGAAGCTTTCGGCGCCGAGGTGCACCACCGCGAGATCGTCGACAGCGACGGTGTCGAGGAAGCGCTGGTCAAGGTCGCGGATAGCTACATTCAGCTCACCGCGGCCACTCGACCCGACTCGCCGATCGCCAAGTACCTCGAGAAGCGTGGCGAAGGACTTCACCACGTCGGGTACCGCGTCGACGACTGCCAGGCGGCGCTCGACGCCATGGTCGCCGCGGGCGCCACGGCGATCGACAAGGAGCCGCGCCCCGGTTCGCGCGGCACCACCGTCGCTTTCATGCACCCCAAGGGGAGCTTCGGGACCCTCATCGAGCTCGTTCAGGAGTAGCGGACCGCTTCAACGCCGAGTGGGAGCGCGCCAGTTCTGGGGTGCTGGCACCCGGCGGTGTCAGACCCCGATCCAGGCGAGAACCACCTCGTCGACGTCGATGTCGCTCTTCTCCAGGCCGACGTCGACGGCCTCGACGGCTGCGGCGACCATCATCCACTCGTTGCCGATCTCGGTGAGCTCGTCTTCGAGCTCGATCTCGAGGTCGTAGATCGCATCGCCCGCTTCCTCGACGCGGTTGCGCGCCGAGCGGAGGCGCTCGTGGGCCTGGTTGGTGCGGCTGCGTCGCCGTCCCGCGCCGCCGAGGCTGCGGGCGAGACGCCCTGCGAGGCCGCCGCGCTTGCCGCCGAGCAGTGCGCCGAGCAGTCCGCCGGCGCCGGACACCAGCTCGTCGCGCTTCCGCGCGTCGGCGGCCTCTTCGAGCTCACGGACGCGGTCCTCCGCCTTGGCGAGCGCGAGCTCGGCCCGGTCGACGCGCGCCTCGTACTTGTCGCGCAGCTTCGCCGATTCGGCGTCGGCGCGGTCGTCTGCCACCTTCTCGCACCGGGTCGTGAACTCCTCGCGAGACTCGCCTGCCCTGCTCGAGAGCTTCAGCTGCTTGTTGGTGTACATCTCCACCGTTCTGGTCCGGTAGAGGTGCTCCTTGAGGGCGGTCCCGTACCGCTTGAAGAAGGTCTTGGTGTCGAGACGCGCATCGGTGAGAGCGAAGATGGCCCCCTCGGGTCCCTGGGGTCGCAGGTCCCGATCGTCGTAGTCGACGGCCACGGCCCGCGCCGGGTCGGGGTCGGCCGAGATCGGATACAGCACCGCCTCCCACTCCTCGTCTGCGGTGAAGCCGCCGGCGCGCGATTCGTCGAAGCGCATGTGCACGCGCGCCACGAGGACCGGCTCGAAGCGGGTGGGGGAGGGCGTTGCCCCGATGCTCGCTGCCCAGGGTGCCGCCGGGTCGACGAATCGCACCTGTGTGCCCTCGGCGATCGTGGGCATCACGTCCGTTTCGTCGTCTGCGAGCGCCGGTGGCTCGGGCTCGGCCGGCTGGGGCGCCGGCGGTGCGCTGGGCGCGGCCGCCCCGGAGTCGGACTCGTTCGCCCAATCGTCGGGCGTGAGCATCTCTATCTGGGCGCGCGTGAGCGGCCCTGCGAGGTACGACATCGCCCACCGCGTTTGGAAGACACGCGGCGCTGTGCCGCGCGTCTGGTGGAGGACGAAGGTCCGCTTCGACAGGCCGCTGATGGTGTCGCTGAGCTCCGCGACGTCGACGTCGCCCGATGCCGCCGTGAGACCGTCCATCAGGCGGAGCTTGTCGCGCTCGGTCTGGAGTCGCCCGATCATCCAGGTCCCGGTGTTCGACAGCGCCTTGTAGTCGAGGTCGACGGGATTCTGGGTCGACAGCAGCATCCCGACGCCAAACGCCCGCGCCTGTTTCAGAAGGGTGAGAAGGGGCGTCTTCGACGGTGGGTTGGCGGTCGGCGGCAGGAAGCCGAACACCTCGTCCATGTACACGAGGAGCCGGAGGTCGCCCGAACCGGGCTGGGCCCGCATCCAAGTGACCAGCTTGCCCATCACCAGCGTGACGACGAACTGTCGCTCCTCGTCCGACAGGTGACCGAGCGAGACGACGGCGGCTCGGGGACGACCGTCGGGCGCCCGAGTGAGCGCGTCGATGTCGAGCGGCGGTCCGTCGATCCACGTCGCGAACGACGGGCTCGCGATCACGCCGTTGAGGCGCATCGCCAGCGCTGTCCGATCATCCGCGGGGAAGAACTGGTCCATCTCGAACACGCCGAGCTTGCGTATGGGCGGGTCGAGAACCTGGCCGACGAGGCCGGCGAGGTCGAGGTCGCGTCCGGCAGCCCACGAGTGCTCGACGAGGTTCGACAGCAAGATGTGCTCGCGACTCGAGAGCGGGTCCGCCTCGATTCCCACCAGCGACAGGAGCGACGTCACGAAGCCCTCGATCTCGTCGCGCATGGCCTCGATGTCGCTGCCCGCCTCGGGCGCGTCGAGTGACCCGATCACATTGAGCGGGATGCCCGCAGTGGAGCCGGGCGTGTAGATGGTGACGTCCGCTCCGTCGCGGAGCCGGCGGACGCGCTCGCCGTCGATGTCCCAATCGGCGAGGCCGTTCTTCCAGAACTCGGCCGTGCTCGATGCCAGCTCTGCCGTCGTGATGCCCTGGCGCTCCGCCTCCTCCGGGGAGACCCAGGGCTCGAAGTCGGACCCGGCGAAGTCGGGGAACAGAAGCCGGAGGTTTCCCATGTCGCCCTTGGGGTCGATGATCAGGGTCGGGATCCCCTGGAGCAGTGCCTCCTCGAGCACATCGATGCCGAGGCCCGTCTTGCCCGAGCCGGTCATACCGACGATGACGCCATGCGTCGTGAGGTGGTCGGCCTCGTAGATCAGGGGTTCGCCGGTGCGTTCACCATCGTCGCCCCCCGAGTCGAGCAGCCCGCCGAGGTAGAACTCGCCTTCACCGATGTCGACCATGCGCACCATGATGGCGTCCATGACTGACGGCGACGACCCGGCCGCCGACCGGCCGAGCGGCGATGAGGTCGGGGTGGGCCCGCATCCAGAGCCATGGCCCGATGACCCGCGCCTGGATCCCACCCTGCTCGCCGGCGGCGACCGCAGGAACGTCGTCGACCGCTACCGCTACTGGCGCCGCGAGGCGATCGTCGACGACCTCGACACGAGAAGGCACCCCTTCCACGTGGCCGTCGAGAACTGGCAGCACGACTTCAACATCGGAACCGTTGTGCGCAACGCCAATGCGTTCCTCGCGGCCGCTGTTCACATCGTGGGCAAGCGCAAGTGGAACCGCCGGGGTGCGATGGTGACCGACCGCTATCAGCACGTCGAACATCACCCCGATGTCGAGGGGTTCGTGCAGCGGATGCGCTCCGATGGTCTCGTGATCGTCGGGATCGACAACCTCCCGGGCGCGGTGCCGATCGAAGAGGTCGAGCTTCCGCAACGCTGTGTCCTCGTGTTCGGCCAAGAGGGTCCGGGTCTGTCCGAACCGGTCAGGCAGGCTGCCGACACCGTCATCTCCATCACCCAATTCGGCTCGACGCGGTCGATCAACGCGCGCGTCGCCTCCGGCATTGCTATGCACACTTGGGTTCGTCAACACGGTCTCTGACCCGCCACCCCACGTTCGAGAACCCTCACGGAGTCGTAACACGATCAGGTCACGGCCGTTCCGCGACGGCGATAGGGTTGCTCAACCGTCCGAGCCCGAAGGGGCTGGACGTTGTTCCCCACAGAAGGATGTGACATGACCTCGAGTTTGAGGCGTCTGCTCGCATTGCTGTTCGCGTTCGCGCTCATCGCAGCAGCGTGCGGCGACAGTGATTCCGACACCGACTCCGACGCTGGCGATGCGCCCGAGACCAGCGAAGCTGACGACATGCCCGAAGACGAGCCGATGGCCGGTGAGGGCATCAACGTCGGGCTCACCTACGACATCGGTGGTCGTGGTGACCAGTCGTTCAATGACTCGGCTGCGGCAGGTATCGACCGTGCCGAGGCCGAGCTCGGGATCAGCTTCACCGAAGCGGAGCCCAACGCCGACGGCTCCAACCGCGCCGAACTGCTTCAGACCCAGGCTGACGGCTCGGGTCTCGTGATCGGCGTGGGCTTCCTGTTCGCCGCCGACGTGGCGGCTGTCGCAGCCGAGAACCCCGGCGTCAACTTCGCAGTGGTCGACGACGCGATGCTCGACTTCGACAACGGCGCCGTCCCGCTCGGCGAAAACATCGCTGGTTTGACCTTCGCGGAAGAGCAGGGCTCCTTCCTCGTCGGCGCTGTCGCAGCTCTCAAGAGTGAGACCGGCACCGTCGGCTTCCTTGGCGGCGTGTCCGGGTTCGGTCTGATCGAGAAGTTCGAGGCCGGGTTCGAGGCGGGGGCCAAGGCCGTCAACCCCGACATCGAGATCATCAGCCAGTACATCACCGAGTTCCCGGACTTCGCCGGGTTCAACGCTCCCGACCGTGGCAAGGAGATCGCCGCTGCCATGTTCACCCAGGGCGCCGACATCGTGTATCACGCGGCTGGCGGTTCGGGTGCCGGCCTCTTCGAGGCTGCTGCCGAAGCCAGCGCGGGCGGCTCGAAGGTGTGGGGCATCGGCGTCGACTCCGATCAGTACAACACCGTCGATCCTTCCGTGCAGGAGTACGTGCTCACCTCGATGCTGAAGCGTGTCGACGTCTCGGTGTTCGAGATCACCAAGGCTCATGTCGACGGCACCTTTGGTCCCGGCAACACCGTGTACGACCTCTCGGTCGACGGCGTCGGCTACTCCACGAGCGGCGGATTCGTCGACGACATCGTCGACCAGCTCGAGGCCTTCAAGGCGCAGATCATCTCGGGTGAGATCGTGGTTCCGACCGTTCCTGAGGGCGGTTGATCTACACGCCTGACAGCTGAATTCACGTGCGGAGCGGGGCCGGCTTGTCGGTCCCGCTCCTTGCTCTAGCTTGCCGAACAGCATCAGCAGCGAAGGGGGGACATGGCTCCGGCGATCGAGCTACTGGGCATCACCAAGCGATTCCCCGGTGTCGTGGCCAACGACGACGTCAACCTGACCGTCGAGACCGGCGAGATCCACGCAATCTGCGGCGAAAACGGCGCGGGCAAGTCCACCCTCATGAAGATCCTCTACGGCATGCAGCCGGCGGACGAGGGCGCCATGAAGGTGGACGGGACCGAGGTGTCCTTCTCCTCACCCACCGACGCCATCGAGGCGGGCATCGGCATGGTGCATCAGCACTTCATGCTCGCCGACCAACTCAGCGTGCTCGAAAACGTGATCCTCGGCGCAGAGCCCGTCCTGACCGGTGGTCGGATCGATCGGACGGCAGCGCGCGAGCACCTCGAAGAAGTGGGCGCCGCGTACGGGCTGGCTGTCGACCCCGACGTCCTCATCGAAGACCTGGAGGTCGGCGCTCGCCAACGCGTCGAAATCATCAAGGTTCTCTACCGGGGGGCGAACATCCTGATCCTCGACGAGCCGACCGCAGTGCTCGTGCCACAGGAGGTGGAGGAGCTTTTCCGCAACCTGCGCGAGCTCAAGGCAGCGGGCTCGACGATCATCTTCATCGATCACAAGCTGCAAGAAGTGCTGGAGATCGCGGATCGGATCACGGTGATTCGTCGTGGTCGAACGGTAGCCACGGTCGACGCCGACGTTGTCACAGCGCAGGATCTCGCCGAGCTGATGGTGGGGTCCGAGTTGCCGAGCCCCGAAACTGGCGACTCGACGGCGACGGACGAGGTGCTCCTCGCGGTCGAGGATCTGGTTGTGCTCGACGAGGATGAGCGCGAGGTGGTGAAGAACGTCTCGTTCGATGTTCATCACGGTGAGGTGTTGGGCGTCGCCGGTATCGAGGGCAATGGTCAGTCGGAGCTGATCGCCGCCATCACCGGCACGGTGCAACCCGACAGGGGGACCGTGACCCTCGTCGGGAGCGACATGACGAGGGCGTCGGTTCGGGCCCGACGTGAGGCCGGTCTCGGCTACGTCCCCGAAGATCGCCATGAGGAAGGACTCCTCCTCGACGCCCCGTTGTGGGAGAACGCTGCGCTGGGGCATCAGACTGAGGTTCCGTTCGCCAAGGGCGCTTGGATCGACCGGAGCGGCTCGCGCCAGCGCACGGAGGAGATCCGCGATGGCTTCGACGTCCGAGCGCCGTCGGTGGAGGTCAGCGCACGCGCTCTGTCAGGTGGCAACCAGCAGAAGCTGATCATCGGGCGGGAGATGGCGGCCGGACCGCGGGTTCTGGTCGCCGCCCATCCCACACGCGGGATCGACGTTGGCGCTCAGGCCGACGTCTGGAATCAGATTCGGGTAGCTCGTAGCGAGGGTCTGGCGACTCTTCTGTTCTCCGCCGACCTGGAGGAGTTGATCGGCCTCTCGGATCGGATCGTCGTGATGTTCCACGGTCAGCTCGTGGCCACCCTGGATCCCTCCGAGATCGATGCACGCGTGCTCGGCAGCTACATGACCGGTGCCGCTCTCGCCGAAGGCGATGGCGATGCCTGAGTCGATGCGCAAGATCGGCTTGGCGCTGGCTGCCCCAGCCTTGGCCTTTCTGTTCGCGCTCGTGGTGGCGT
>CAYUBX010000059.1:8508-10539 GCA_964443165.1 uncultured Acidimicrobiales bacterium | reverse complement strand
AGACTGAACGAGAAGCTGGACGAGATCGTGAGGAAGATGAGCGACGACGAAGAGGCAGCGGCGATCGAACGATCGCTGGACGCCATTGAACGCGCCGCGGAAGTCCGGCCACGAGGCTGGTTCTCGGCAGAAGGCGTCGAGTCGTTCCGGACCCCCCAGATGCTTGCTGCCGCGGGGGTCGACTACGTGTGTGACTGGCCCAACGACGAGCAGCCGTACGAGATGACGGTGGCGGAGGGGCGCCTGAGTTCACTCCCGCTGTTCCTCGAGGTCGACGACGAGTTCGCTCTGTGGCGGCGGAGGGCGTCGCTGTCGAGTTGGGGCTCGATGATCCGTCATGCGGCCGATCAGCTCTACGCCGATGGGGCCGACTCGGGCCGCCTGTTGATGTTGGGGTTGCGTCCGTGGCTGGCCGGTCAACCGTTCCGCGTTCCGACGCTCGATCGTGCGCTGGCCGCGGTGAAGGACCTCGGACCGCTCTTTGTGGGAACCGGCAGCGCGCTGGTGGACGCGGAGCGGTCCGGGCGAGCCGTGGGTTAGCCGGCCCGCCAGGCGCCCGGCCCGGGCATGTCGAGGCCGAGGTGGCCGCGCAGTGTGGACGACTCGTACTCGGTGCGGAAGAGCCCGCGGCGCTGCAGTTCGGGCACGACGAGCTCGACGAAGTCTTCGAATGCGCCGGGCATGTGGGTGCCTGCGATGACGAAGCCGTCGCAGGCGCCGGCTTCGACCCACTCCTCGAAATGGTCCGCCATCTCCGTGGGGCCACCGACGGTCGGGTGCGCGAGCCGTCCGCGACCGGAGCGCTCGACGAAGTCGCGCGTGGAGGGATTGCCGCCGGTCGCGGCGACCACCTGGTCGCGGATCCCCTGAATGCCCGTCATCTCCCCGAGGTCGTCATCGCTGAACGGCTCGTCGATGTCGCGCGTGCTGAAGTCGTAGTTGAGGCCCTCGGACAAGAGCGAGAGGTCGTCCATCAGATTGGGCAACTCGTCGTATGCGGCGCGCTTGTCCTCGGCCTCGGCCATCGTCCGCCCCACGACGGGGAATGTCAGGTTGGCCAGCTTGACCTGTCCTGGATCGCGCCCCGCATCTTCGATCGCGGCGCGGGTCTGGCGCGCGGATTCGACTGCGTTGTCGAGACGGGTCTGGCTGACGAACAGCAGCTCGCCCCACCTCGCCGCGAACTGCACACCGCGACCGCTCTGGCCAGCCTGGATGACGACGGGATGGCCCTGCGGCGTGCGCGGGACGGTGAACGGCCCGCGCGAGTTGTAGTGCTCGCCGGAGTGGTCCAGGCGATGCACCTTGTCGCCGCGTGCGTAGAGACCGGAGGCTCGATCGGCCACGATCGCATCTGCTTCCCACGTGTCCCAGTGACCGTGAACCACCTGCATGAACTCATCGGCCCGGTCGTAGCGCTCATCGTGCGCCGGCGCCCGGTCGAGACCCATGTTGCGCGCCTCGTTGTCGTTGACCGACGTCACGACGTTCCATGCGGCCCGACCTCCCGTGACGTGATCGAGCGTGGCGAAGACCCGGGCGACGTGGAAGGGCTGGTAGTAGGTCGTGGAATACGTCGCACCGAGCCCGAGGTGCGTGGTCTCCATGCCCATGACCGTGAGGGTGGTTACCGGATCCAACTTCACACAACGGATCCCGTTCTCGACGGTGTGCCGGTGATCGCCCCCGTACATGTCCGGCATGGCGAGGCGATCGTCGAAGAAGCCGAGGTCGAACTTCCCCGCCTCGAGAACCCGGGCCAGCTGGCGGTAGTACTCGACGCTTGTCACGTCGTGGCGAGCATCGGGGTGCCGCCAGGCGGCCGGGATGGTGGTGCAGTTCTGGGCCTGCAGGAACCCGACGAGAACGATCTGCGGCATGCGCTCAATCTAGGCAGAAGCTCTCGTCGCTGGCCTCACGCCAGGCGCGACTTCACCAGATCGGCGACGAGCCGACCCTCGGCGCGGCCCGCGACCTCGGCGTTCACCGCCATCATCACGGCACCCAACGACAGCATGCCCTCGAAGCCAC
>CAYUBX010000059.1:0-8498 GCA_964443165.1 uncultured Acidimicrobiales bacterium | reverse complement strand
TGCTCAGGCAGGTACTTCTCGAGGATCGCGAGTTCGGCTCGTTCGTCCGCGGCCTTCTCGGCGCGACCGCCCGCCTCGAAGGCCTCGGCAGCTTCGACGCGACGCTTCGCCTGCGCGGCAATCACCTTCTCGACGCCTGCGTCGTCGAGGGTGGTCGCTTCGGAGCCCGCGACTTCGGCTTCCTGCACGGCGGCGATCACCGACCGCAGCGTGCTGAGAGCGACTCGGTCCTTCGCCTTCATCGCAGCGGTCATGTCGGCGCGCACGGTGTCCATCAGGCTCATGACACCCAGTGAACCAGCTCCCGGTTGCCGACCGCCGACGGTTTGTGGAGACTCGCACCCATGCCGACGGATGAGGACGCAGGCCACAGAGGCGATGTCGCCTACGACGACGCGCTCCGAGATCGGCTCCGCGGCCACCTCGCTCGGCACGACGTCCGCGAGCATGGCGGCACGGAGCTTCGCCGCGCAGCGGTCGCGGTGGTCGTGCTCGACAGCGACGCCACGATTCACGGCGGCGATCCGCACGGCGCGCAGTTCAACGCTCAGGACCGGCTCGACATGCTGAGCTACGTCCCGGGAATCGACGAGGACGATGCGATCACGGGGGCGGTCGACGGCACCGCAGGCGGCGCGTCGGTCCTGTTGACCCGACGAGGGTCACGCCTCAACGACCACCCCGGCCAGTGGGCGCTCCCCGGAGGGCGCGTCGATCAGGGCGAGACCGCTCTCGAAGCCGCGATGCGCGAGGCCCATGAGGAAGTGGGGCTGCAGCTCACCGAACCGCAGCTCCTCGGCCGACTCGACGACTACCCCACCCGATCGGGCTACGTGATCTCTCCGTTCGTCTTCTGGGCGGGACTCGACGCCGAGCCCGTCGCGAACCCCGACGAGGTGGCGTCGATCCACCGCATCGCGATCAGGGAGCTCGCTCGCCCCGACTCACCGCGTTTCATCGACATCCCCGAGAGCAACCGGCCGGTGATCCAGCTCCCAATCGGGGGCGATCTCGTCCACGCGCCGACCGGCGCTGTGATGTACCAGTTCCGCGCCGTCGCGTACGACGGAGACCCGATCAGGGTCGACGAGTTCGAGCAGCCCGTGTTCGCCTGGAAGTGAGAGCCGCCCGGCCCTAGCCGATGCGCTTGGGCTTCGGAATCGCCGCAGACAGCACGTCGGGTTCGCCGTCGGTGACATGCACGTCGTCCTCGATGCGGATTCCGCCGAACCCCCGAAGCTCGTCGACAGCGCTCCAGTCGACGGAGTCGGCGTGCCGCTCGCGTTGAGCCGGGTCGCCCAGGAGCGCCTCGATGAAATACACGCCCGGCTCGACGCTGGTGATCATTCCCGGTTCGAGCGGGCGGTCGGTCCGCAGATACCGAAGCTGCGGGTGCGAACTCGGCTCGCGCTCGTCGGCGTAGCCGGCGACGTCGTGGACGGTCAGGCCAATGAGGTGACCCAAGCCGTGCGGGAAGAACAGCGCCACCGCGCCGCTCGACACCAACTCGTCCACCTCACCGCGCAACAGACCTAGCTCGACGAGTCCACTCCCGATGGTGCGCGCCGCATCGAGGTGGACGTCACGCCACTCTGCTCCCGGCCGGCATCGGTCGATCGCCAGCTCCTGGGTTCGAAGAACGAGGTCCCACAGGAACGACTGGACATCCGTCGGCTCCGCACCGACCACCATCGTCCGCGTCACGTCGCTGGCATAGCCACCGAACTGCGCACCAGCATCGATCAGCAGCAGATCGCCCGGCTCGATCTCGCGGGTCGTCGGGAGGTGGACGTCGTCGAGGCCGTAGGCGTAGTGCAGAAACGATCCGTTGTGGCCGCTCGCGACGATGCTGTCGTAGGCGACACGCGGCGCCCCGGCGAGGAAGAACTGCGCCTCCATCCCCACTTGCACCTGGCGCTCGGTCATCCCAGGAGCGACGGTCTCGTAGACCCACCCGAACCCGGCTTCGCTGCAGATGGCAGCGGTGCGGAGGAGCTCGAGCTCGGCCTCGTCCTTGAGCAGTCGGACCGCTGCGATGGCCTGCGCCAGATCGGTGTCGGTCGCCTCGCGCGCGGGCGCGCCGCGTTCGTCGAGCTCCTCCAGGGGGCGGCCGTGCTCCGGCGCAGGCTGCTCCCAGACGAGCTCATCCGGTGTCGATCTCGGCGAGAACAGCTCCCACTCGTCCGCCGAGGCGTCGTAGGCGAGCACCCCGTCGGGATGACCGATCGCGGTGAGGTACGCGAAGTCCGGGTGCGGGTAAAACGGGTGGTAGGTGTCGCTGCCGGGGACGGGCACGGCACTCCCTGCGCGCATCAGCACCACGCCGTCGGACATCGCCCAGCGCTCGGCGACTTCGGCGCGTCGTCGTTCGAGCTGACTCACTGCGCCCGGGCCCCTCCGTCGACGGGAAGGATCACGCCGTTGAGGTAGCTGGCGTCGTCGGACGCGAGAAAGGCCACGACTGCGGCGACTTCGGGGGCCTCCCCGTAGCGTCCCATCGGGTTGCGGGCTTCGGTTTCTTTCCGGTACTCGTCGGCGGCGTCGCCTCCGTACATGTCCCCAAGCGAATCCATCATGCGAGTGTCGATCGGTGACGGGCAGACCGCGTTGGTACGGATCCCCTGTCCGGCGTACTCCCGGGCGAATGTCCGCGTGAGCCCGACTACCGCGTGCTTGCTGGCGCCATACGCCACGATTCCCGGCGTCCCAGCCAGGCCCGCGACCGAGGCCGTGTTGATGATCGAACCACCGCCCGACCGCAGCATCGCCGGCACCGCGTGCTTCAACCCGTAGAACACGCCGTTGACGTTGACCGCCATGACCTTGTCGAAATCGGCGGCGGTCGTCTCGATCGAGCTGGCCACCCGGCCCTCGATGCCCGCGTTGTTGAAGAGCACATCGACACGGCCGAACCGATCCTCAGCTGCCGCGACATAGGCGGCGACCTCCTCTTCGCTCGTCACGTCGGCGGCCACGGCGAGTCCCTCGCCTCCCGCACCCTCGATCGTGCTCACCGTGCCGTGAAGATCGGTCGACTCGAGGTCGACCGCAACGACCCGCGCCCCTTCGGACGCGAACAGTTCACACGCGGCAAGGCCGATCCCTCCGGCTGCGCCAGTCACGACGACGACCCGATTCTCGAAGCGGCTCATGTGGTCCTCCCCTTTTCGGTCATCGGGAAGTCTGACACTCTCCCGGGACCAGCGAGGACCTATTCAGGCACCCGTCGCGCCGCCGCTGAGCGGAGCGGCCATAAGCTCGAGGCGCTCGCCGTCGGGCCCGCGGAAGTACAGCGACTTGCCGTGTTCGAAGTCGATCGGCACACCGGCCTCTTCGAGCCGTTCGCGTAGCTCGGCCTGCCGTTCCTCGGTCACCGAGATCGCCAGATGATGCATGCTGCCGAGCACTTCGCTGTACGGCCCGAGGTCGAGCCCTGGAAAGTCGAAGAACGCGAGCGAGTTCCCGCCGCCGATGTCGAAGAAGAAGTGCGTCGAGCCCCGGTAGTCGCGGTTCTCGAAGAGCTCCGTCAGCGGGAACCCGAGAACGTCCTGGTAGAAGCCGATCGTTCGCTCGACGTCGGACGAGAGCAAGGCGAGGTGGTGCACGCCGCCGGCCGTCGACTCTGGCGGATCGTCGCGCAGATGACGCTGCCGAAGCCCCTCCCATTCGTCGGACCGATCGCTGTCTTCCCCGTGGTCGGTCAGGGCTCGTCGCATCTCGGGCCTCCTGGCAAGTGGCGCTGCGCGGCAGCATACCGGCGGAACTCACTTCAACTTTGAAGGAGTGGAGTCACTGGGAGATCAGAGCTACAGGAGAGGCGACCGGACGCCGATACCCGATCGGGCTCCACTGACACGGGCCTCAGCCCAAGGAGGGGAGAGGATGTCCGACAGCGCGCGCCAGCGCATTCAGGAGATCGTCGATCGGCTGCCGCCCATGAGCATGGCGGTGCTGGAGCTAATGCGGCTCGCCGGCGACTCCAGCGCTTCGGCGGACGACGCCGGCGACATCATCATGCGCGACGGAGTGCTGCTCGGCAGCGTGCTGCAGGAGGCCAACTCGGCGATGTTCTCGCCCCGCTCCCCCATCACGACCGCCCAGAGTGCGGTCGCGCTCATCGGGATGAACCGGGTGACGGCGATCACTGTCGCGACATCGTCGCGGGTGAGCATGCCCACGTCCGCGACCTTGTACGGCGTCGACGCGGAGTCCGTGCGACGCCACCAGCGCATCACCGTGGAGGCCTGTCTGGCCCTCGGCGGCAACTTCTCCCACGGAGACCGAAGCGAGCTCGCAACGGTCGCCGTGCTGCACGACATGGGGAAGCTGGTGCTGAGTGCGATGGGCCCGGGGTGGCTGTCGGCGACCGGCCTGCTCACAGCTGCGACCGACCACGACCTGATCGATCTCGAGCGAGACCTCTTCGAGGTCCACCACGGCACGGTTGGTCGCATGGTGTGTGACCACTGGGGGATCCCACCGCACATCGGGCACGCGGTCGAACTGCACCACACGCCGGACGGGGGCGACCGCCTCGCGCACGGCGCGTACATCGCGGACATCGTCGCCAACGCGATCGATCCCGAGCACGGCGAGCCGGCCGCTGCGCCGGACGGTCAGCTCGACGCGAGCCTCGCGCTGTGCGGCGTCGGGGAGATCGGCCGCGTGGTCGACCGTGTGGAGCGCATGCTGAACCGCGCTGCTGTGGTCGCCGGCTGAGTCGACGTCAGACCCTTCGAGCACTGGCGTCCTACGATCGCTGGCGGGAGGCCTCGCCATGATCGAACGCCAGCTGGACGTGACCACGCCCGAGGGCGTGATGCCGAACTGGGTGTATCACCCCACCCACGACGGGCCGCACCCGATCGTGCTGTACCTGATGGACGCACCGTCGATCCGACCCGCTCTGCGGGAGATGGCCGGGCGCCTCGCCTCCGCCGGCTACTACGTCATGCTCCCCTACCTCTTCTACCGGGGCGGGCCGTATCGGGAGTTCGGCCAGAGCGACGAAGACATGCATGCGCGCCGCGAGCTGATGGACACGGTGACGCCGACCAACATCCTGGGCGATGCAGAGGCCCTGTTGGCTGCGGCCGCCGCCGACCCCGCCGCAGCGGATGGCGACATCGGTGCCGTCGGGTTCTGCATGAGCGGAGGGCTGGTGGTGTCGCTGGCCAGGGCGATGCCCGAGCGGGTCGCTGCAGTCGCCTCGATCCATGGCGCATGGATGGTTCGCGACTCGGGGGACTCACCGCACCTCGGTCTCGACACGGTGCGGGCCGAGGTCTACTTGGGGTGGTGCGACAACGACCCGACCGCGCCACCCGAGCAGGTTCCCGTGTTCGAGGAAGCACTGCAAGCCGCGGACGTCACCTACACCCTCGACTGGCTCACCGACGCCGTTCACGGCTACGCCCCACCCGGAAGCGACCGCTACGACCATGCCGCCTCCGAACTTCACTGGGAACGAGTCCACTCCCTCTTCAGCCGCCACCTAGCGCAGTCATGAGGGGTCTCATGAGGGGTCAGACACGTGTCTGACCCCCAAGCAGCCGGAATCGCCCGCTACCTGCGACTCTGACCCAGGCCAGCACTCTGCGTCGCACATCGGACACCGAACGCGTCCACTAGGGGTCAGACGGGTGTCAGACCCCTGTCACGGACCCCTGTCACGCACCGTGCTCGAGTTGGCGGGCGAGCCAGGCGTTGATGTCGGCGCGGGCTTGGCGGGCGACGGGGGTGCCGGGGGCGAAACCGTCGAACCCGTGTGGCGCGCCTGGATACAGGTGAAACTCCACCGGAACCCCGCACTGGTTGAGCCGCTGGGCGTACTCGATGTCCTCGTCGCAGAAGGCATCGAGGCTGCCCGTCATGATGTATGTGGGCGGCAGCCCAGACAGGTCGGTCTCCCGCGAGGGAGCGGCGTGGGTCGGAATGTCGTCACGGCCCGACAGATCGCCGAGGTAGCTGGCCCACCCGAACTCGTTGGACCCCACGTCCCACACCGGCACGTCCCAGTTGGCTGTGACGCTCGTCCGGGACGGGTCGATCATCGGGTAGATCAACAGCTGGTAGTCGATCTCGAAGGCCCCGCGGTCACGCACCATCAGCCCCAGCGCAGCGGCGAGACCACCCCCACCGCTGGGACCACCGATCCCCACCCGAGAGGAGTCGATACCGAGCTCGGCGCCGTTGTCCTTCACCCACTTCAGGCCGGCGTAGCAGTCCTCAACGCCCGCGGGGTACGGGTTCTCTGGGGCGAGGCGGTACTGAACGGCGACGCCGACGACGTCGAACCGCTGGCACCAGCGGTCGAACCGCAGGTCGTCCTGCTCCGGCGCGCCGAGCACGTATCCGCCGCCATGGATCCAGTAGACGCAGGGCAGCGGACCCTCGAGCCCCTTCCGACGGTGTACCCGCAGCCGAATCTCCGGATCGCCGTCAGGTCCGGGGACCATGATGTCCGTCCGCTCCACCTCGTCCGACAGCGGGACCTGCTCGTTGAGCAGGATCCGGTTGGCCCGAATTCGTTCGATGTTGTCCGCTGTGACGGTTCCGAGACGCGGCGAAGCGTCGATGGCCTCGCGGACGAGAGGGTCGTAATAGGGCTCAGGCGACATGGGAATCACGCTAGGCCGTCGAGCGAGCCCTGTTCCGTCGAAACCAGTAGCGTGGGTGGCTGGCCACCGACCCCGAACACTCGGAGCAACACCGATGCGTGAAGCAGTATTCGTCTCCTACGCCCGCACAGGCCTGGCCAAGGCAGCGCGCGGCGGATTCAACATGACCCCTGCCATGTCGATGGCCGCGCACGCGATCAGCCATGCGGTCGACAAGGCGGGCGTCGAACCCGAGGCCGTGGAGGACGTCTACCTCGGCAACGGTGCCCACGGCGCCGGCAACCTCGGTCGCCTCGCTGGCCTGCTGGCCGGTCTTCCCGTCAGCACCGGTGGCTCGACGATCCAGCGCCATTGCAGCTCCGGTCTCAACTCGATCGCCCTCGCCGCCAACTACATCAAGATGGACGGCTGCGACGTGGCCGTCGCTGGCGGTGTCGAGTCGATCTCGATCCCCAGCCCCGGCTTCGGTGGCGCGGTCAACATGGACTCGACGCTCACCGACATGTACCCGGCGATCTACATGGCGATGATCGAGACCGCCGACATCGTCGCCGAGCGCTACAACGTCAGCCGCGAGTACCAGGACGAGTACAGCTACGAGTCCCAGATGCGCATGGCGGCCGCCCAGGAGAACGACCTGTTCGCGGACGAGATCGTACCCATGGAAACGAAGATGAAGCTCGTGAACAAGGAGACCGGTGAGGAGTCGATCGTCGACTACACCGTCGATTCCGACGAGTGCAACCGCCCCTCCACCACGCTGGAAGGCCTGACGAAGCTGCAGCCGGTGCGCGGCGAGGGCAACTACATCACCGCGGGCAACGCCTCACAGCTGTCCGATGGCGCGGCCGCTGTGGTGCTGATGAGCGACGAGGAGGCCTCGCGCCGCAACCTCGAACCGATGGGCGCCTTCAAGGGCTGGGCCGTCGCCGGCTGCGAGCCCGACGAGATGGGAATCGGCCCGGTCTACGCAGTCCCGAAGCTGCTGGAGCGGCATGGACTCACCGTCGACGACATCGACATCTGGGAACTCAACGAGGCGTTCGCCAGCCAGTGCCTCTACAGCCGTGACACCCTCGGCATCGATCCCGAGAAGTACAACGTCAACGGCGGCTCGATCGCCGTGGGCCACCCCTTCGGCATGACCGGCACGCGCTGCGCCGGCCACATCCTGCAGGAGGGCAAGCGTCGGGGCGCCAAGTACGGCGTCGTCACGATGTGCATCGGTGGTGGCCAGGGCGCTGCGGGTCTCGTCGAGATCTACTGAGCCAACCGCTTCAGATCGAACTCGGGGCCGGCATCGTGCCGGTCCCGAGTCGCGTCCAGGCGTCGCGCGCCTGCCGTGCCACGACGACAGCGAACGCGAGGAACCCGACGAGCAGCACGCCGATCGAGGTGTCCTGACCGAACGGGGTGCGCGTTCGCAGGAGGCTGATGCCTCCGACCATCGCCAATGCCGCCGCGAACGCCCCGACAGTGATGTTGGTCGCCGCGCATGGACTCGTGGTCAGCGAATGGTGTCCACCACCAGGCGATCGGATTGGCAACGAGGAGCCGATCACCCGCGGGGACGGCCGACACGGAAGCCTCGATCCGCTGATGGAGATCGTCGGGCTCTGCGCCGAAGTCCGAGGCACAGGCCTCCACCGCGCTGCGATCGAGCCCTGCACCAACGAGAGCGTCGGTCAGTGCCGGATGTTCATCGTGCCCGCCGGTTGCGTAGGTGATGAGCGTGATGTGATCACCGAAGCGGAACACCATTGCACCCGCTGACTCCACGGCCTCGAGCGTGTCGAGCAGACCCTCTTCTCAGTCGAGGCCGTTTGCCACGACGAGGGTGGGCACCAGAAGGAACGGGAGAGCAGGGAGAGTTCGGGG
>CAYUBX010000058.1:0-10547 GCA_964443165.1 uncultured Acidimicrobiales bacterium | reverse complement strand
CCGTTGCCGTCGATCTGCCGGTCGAAGGACCTCTGGTGGGAGCAGATCCCGTCGCGACAGCGCCCTTGCATCCCACCGTGGCAGCCGACGCTGGTCTCCGGCAGCTGTACGGACACGTGTGGCAGTGGACCTCGAGCCCCTACGTTGGCTACCCCGGCTTCACCACAGCGGAGGGCGCTGTGGGCGAATACAACGGCAAGTTCATGTCGAACCAGATCGTCCTTCGTGGCGGTTGCTGCGCGACGCCGGCCGGGCACACGAGACCGACCTACCGGAACTTCTTCCCACCCCATACCCGCTGGATGTTCTCCGGGCTCCGACTCGCCCGGGATGCCGCATGACGCCGCCGGAACGCGTGGATGTGACCGTCCACCTCGACGACGACTGGGCCGACCGCGCCCTCCGCCACGACGTGCGCGATGGGCTGGGCGCCACGCCGAAGTCCTTGCCGCCCAAGTGGTTCTACGACGAGGCCGGAAGCGAGCTGTTCGAGAAGATCACCCGGCTGGCCGAGTACTACCCGACCGAAGCGGAGCGCGAGATCCTCGTTCGGCACGCGGACGACGTGGTCGAACTGTCGGGCGCCAACCACGTGGTAGAGCTCGGCGCCGGAAACTCCGACAAGACGCGGGCTGTTCTCGATGCCTTCGAACGCGCGGGTCGGCTCGATCACATCACCGTGCTCGACGTCAGCGGCGACTTTCTCGAGCGCTCCGCGCGCGACCTCGCGTCCACCTACCCCAGCGCCCACATCCACGCGGTCATCGGGGACTTCCAGGCACACCTGGCCGAGCTCCCCACGGAGGGGACCCGGCTCGTGGTGTTCCTCGGGGGAACCATCGGCAACCTCGAGCCCGCCGATCGAAAGGACTTTCTCGGGGCGATGGCGAGCGCGTTGCGGCCGGGCGACACCTTCCTTCTCGGCACCGACCTGGTCAAAGACGTCGATCGCATGGAGCTCGCCTACGACGACCCGGCCGGCGTCACCGCGGCGTTCAACCTCAACATCTTGAACGTGATCAACCGGGAGCTCGCCGCCGACTTCGACCCCGACAACTTCGAGCACTCGTCGCGGTTCGACGCCGACGAGGAGTGGATGGATCTGGGGCTGCGCAGCCTGGTGGATCAGACCGTGACCATCGGTGACCTCGGCATGGAGGTGGTGTTCGAGGAGGGCGAGGTCATGCGAACGGAGATCAGCGCCAAGTTCCGACCTGAGGGCATCGCCCGCGAGCTCCACGATGCGGGGTTCGAGCTCCGCCAACTCTGGACGGACCTCGCGGGGGATTTCGCGGTCACATTGTCCGTTCGCTGAGCAGCTTCCCCGGAACAGGAAGCAATGTCGCCATCACAAACGCGGCACCGTTGGCCGCGCCGGACAGGATGAAAGCGAGTCGATAGCTGTCCGTGGCGTCGACCAGCAGCTGCGCCGTGTATGGACCGATCGCCGCGAGGGACCCGGCGGTCGCGAAGATCCGCCCGACGATGGTGCCGGCATGTTCGCGACCGAAGTAGTCGGCGACCAGAGCGGGAAAGACTGTCACGCCCGATCCGTAGGCGAACCCGAACGCCACCGCAGAGGGGTAGAGCAGCCACAGGTCCTGCGAGGCCGCCATGCCGAGAAACCCGAGGGTCTCCACCGCGAACGCGATCACCGCGACCCGACGCCGATCAGAGCGGTCCGAGAACGGCCCGGCCAGCAGCCGGCCGGCCAGACCTCCGATGCCGATCGACGAGATGACCAACGAGCCCGTGACGGCGCTGAGCCCGAGACTCTGGGCGAACTGACTTCCGTGGAGAAACGGGACGAACACCACGATGAAGGAGAGGGCATACATGGCCCAGAGCAGCCAATAGGCCGTGGTACGGAACGTCTCCGCCATCGTCAGGCCGGTCTCGGACTGCGCCTCGGCGGCGGTGCGGGGAATGCCGTCGGGAAACTGGCCGACCGATTCGGGGTCGCGGGCGAAGAACACCGAGCTCAGGAGCATCACCGCTCCACCGGCGATCGCAAGGGTGGCCAGAGCGATCCGCCACCCGTAGTTCTCCACCAGGATCGCGGCGATCGGCGGCACGAGGATGTTGGCGAAGCTCCCGCCTGCAGTGGTGATGGCGGTGGCCAGCCCGCGCTTGACGATGAACCAGCGGACGACGGTTGCGTTGCAGGGAACCCACGAGGCGCTCATCCCGATGGGAGCGATCACGCCGAGGCCGAGAAACACGAACCACAACGAGTCCGCCGTCGCCCACACGAGGTAGCCGGCGGTGAGGATGAACGATCCTGCCGCGACGACCGATCTCGGACCCCACCTGTCCGTCAGGACCCCGCTGATCGCGGACAGCACGCTGTAGCCCGAGATGTACAGCGCGATGATCAGCTGGATCCGCGACTCCGACCATCCCGTGTCATCGACGATGTCGTTGACGAACGTGCCGTAGCTGAACTGGATCCCGTAGACGACGAAGAGGACCGTGAAGGCAGCTCCGACCACCGCCCACCCGCGAAAGGGCGGCGGCAAGTGGGAGACATCTCTCCCATCGGCGGCCGGGTCAACGGTCGCCGGGTGCCATGAAGAACCAGATCGGTTGCTTCACGCCGGCGTCGGCCATCGCCTGGCGAGCCGCCATGATGACCGTGCCGGTCTCGGTCTCTTCCAGGAACCAGCGGGTCGTGGTATAGGCGGCCGGGGTGTGATCCGCCAGCGCGAGCGCTGCCGTCTCGTAGTAGCCGCGGATGTCCTGGCTCACGCGAGCCGGAATCCCGGGGATGCCCGCTTCCTTCCATGGCATCCCCTCCGCCACACGGACGAACGACTCGATCGCATCGGTCACCTGATCCACCTCGATGGCCCGGTTGGCGCCGACACGCAGGCCGTACTTCTCGACCGCGCGGTCGTAGGCCGCGCGCAACCCGCGAGCCTCATCGACTGCGGGATGGGCATCTGGATCGTGACGAGGTGGGAGCGGGCACGCCACCATCTCGGTGGGATCGTCCTCGATGACGACGTCGTACTCCTCGAAGACCGGACCGGTGGCCTGCAACAACTCGAAGGCCGCCGCGAGCACCCGGTGCTGGAACTCCGCATCACCGGGGACACCGAGCGGGCGACCGAGCGGAAAGTCGCACCACAGGCCGCGGGGCGGCGCAGTGTTCTTGATCTGGTTCTTCTGACTGCCGAGCGCCACGGTGGCGATACCGGCTGCCTCGAAGACGTGGGCGAGCGTACTCACGGTACGCGTGCACAGCGGTCAGACGGGTGTCAGCAGAACGACGTCGACGCCCTGTTCGCGCAGGAACTTCGCCCCCGCAGGACCGGTGTCCATCCGTATCGTGGAGAGGTCGTACTGGTTGCCCGCGTATGCGAGATGGATGTCGCTCACCGAGCCGATGGTCCCCGCCTCGGCCAGCTCGTCGAGCCGGTCGATCGGAAACACGGTGTTGTAGTCCACGGCATAGCCGGTGGCGTCGAAGTTGGGGCTCCAGTGACCGAGGATGTAATCGCGTCGATCGGCGTGCAGAACCCGGTAGGTCGTGTCCGTCGGCTCGAAATCGGCGTCGTCGGGGTGGTGCAGCGACGCCGAGGTGACGATCGCCACCTTGGCCTGTTCGAGCGGAACCGGGAGCGTGAACGCCGGATCGTCGAAGTCCAGTGTCTCGAGATCCTCCGTCATGGCCTTCAGCGCGCGGTCGGTCATGACGTCGCAGGTTAGGGGACAGCCCTCCGGCGCCGCCCGATCGGCGAGTCCGCAGACCCGGGAGCCCCCGAGCGCCGCATACGGCTGAACGAGAGCGTCAGCACGCCGATCACCACGAGTGCGCCGCCCAGCAGCTCGATCACGCCGAACCGCTCGTCGCGGATCAGCCACCCGAACGTGACCCCGAACACCGGCGTCAGGTAGGCCGCCACCGATGCCTGAATCGCCGGCGCGCGGCGAAGGACCGTGGCGAACAAGGCGAAGCTCACCGCGAGCGCCGGGATGCCTGCGTACACCAGCGGCCACCACAGCCCGGCGACCCATTCAGTGTCGCCCCAGTCCTCCACCACCGGCACAGCCAGGTGGAGGCACACACACGACATCATGATCTGCATCGCGACGAGCATCACCGGGCTGACCTCGAGCGCGGCGGGCAGGCGCTTGTTGAGCACTCCCCCGATTGCCCACATCACGGTCGCGATGAGGAGGAAGCCGACGCCGGCGAGTGTGTTGCCCGAATCGAAGGCTGGCGCGGCGAGAAACAGTGCGCCCACGAAGCCGACCGCGATCCCGAGGACACCGATGCGATTCGGACGCTCGTGCAGCACCCAGACGGCGATCACCGCCGTGAACAGCGGCATCGTCGCGGACAGCATCCCCGCGAGGCCGGCCGAGACGCGCGAGACGCCGAAGACCAGCGTCCCGCTCGAGATCGTGGTGATCGACAAGCTGATCCACCAGATCGCCAACCACTGACCGCGCGTGCGCGGGAACCGCTCGCGCCGTATCAGAGCGAAGGCCAACAGAACGGGGCCGCCCACGGTCGTCCGCAGCGCCGCGAGGGCGAGGGGCGTGGTGTGATCCAACGCCTCCTTCATGACCGTGTAGTTGAGCCCGATCAGCGCCGCGATCGCGATGACGAGCGAGAGGGTGACGAGGTGGAACGCCCTGTTGTCGCCGGCTGGACCGCCTGCAGTCACGCCCCCTCAAGAAGATCGATGGAACGCTGACGGAGGCGGCGCATGCCCCGGAGCCAGCGGTCGGGATCCCCGGCCTTTCGTTCGACGTAGGTCTGCACCTCGGGGTGCGAGAGGATCAAGAAGCGCTCGTCACGCATGGCGTCGGTGATGACGTCGGCGACGTAGTCCGCCTCGACGATGCCGTCGGTCCCGCCGTCCCCGAGCTGCCGCGGCGCCATCGCCGTGTTGACGCCCTGGGGGCACAGCACGGACACGCGGATGCCCTCGTCGCCGTGGCTGATGGCGAGCGTCTCCGCGAGTTTGATGCAGGCCGCCTTCGTGACGCTGTAGGGCGCCGAGCCGACGGCGGCGAGGAGTCCTGCCGCGCTCGCGGTGTGCACGAGGTACCCCTCTCCGCGGGCGACCATCGAGGGCACCACGGCGCGTGCCGCATACACGTGGGACATCACGTGGAGCTCCCATTGGGACTGCCAGGCGTCGTTGTCCGCTTCGACGCCGCCCTCTGCGCCGGCGCCGGCGTTGCTGAAGAACACGTCGATCGGGCCGTGATCGTTCTCGACCTGCTCGATGAGCGCGGCGACCGCGGACTCGTCCGTCACGTCGAGGCCGACACCGATGCAGCCGATGTCGGCAGCGGCCGCCTGAGCAGCACCTTCGTCGTAGTCGGCCACGACGACAGTCCTGGCCCCTTCGGCCATCCACTTGCGTGCGGTCGCGGAGCCGATGCCGCCCCCGCCGCCGGTGATGATTGCCACGCGATCCCTGAGTTCCATGGCCGGGAGATTACGCCCCACCGAAGATGTCTCGCCCAGCCCTGTCACCGGATCGCGCCCGCTCACACGTCTGCGTTGTTGACGTCGAGGCTCTCATGGACGGCTCACCGGAGACCCTCGATGCCGATCAGGAGGAGCTGGCCAGGCGCTTCCTCGGCGTACATCCCGTTCACCACCACCATCGGCCGCCTGCTCACCCTCAACCGTCGGCTCGACCAGCAGATGCGCGAGGCGACCGAGCCCGACACGGACGACGCGTCGTAGCATCACGCGATGTCACGACGTAGCCAGATCGAGATGACCGAGGCCGAGATCGAGGCCTACCTCAACGAGCCGCATCTCTGCACGATCGGCACCATCGGGCCCGGCGGCACGATCCACATGGTGGCGATGAACTACGGGTTTCTCGACGGCGCCCCCGCCTTCTGGACGTACAAGAAAGCGCAGAAGACCAAGAACCTCGAACGTGATTCGACCATCTCGATGCTGGTGGACTCGGGTCGGAAGTACTCCGAGCTCCGTGGCGTCTCGATTCAGGGCACCGGCGAGTTGCTCCACGACGTCGACTCCGTCCTCGCCCTCGCGGACTCGATGGGCGAGCGCTACGGGCGGATGGGCGAGGACGCCCGCTCTTCGGCGCCCAAGCGAGCCGTGGTGAGGGTCAACGCCGCCAAGATTCTCTCCTGGGACCACACCAAGCTCGGCGGCGTGTACTGATCTGTCGACAGCTAGTTGAGCTGGCCGTCCTTGGTGAGACGCATCTCCTGGTAGGCCGTCTCGGAGAGCTCGTCGGCGCCCAAGAATTGACCGGGGCTGGCACCGTCGACGTGACCCATGATCCCCCGGTAGAGCGAGAACCCGCAGAGGCGAGCAAGCTCGGGCGGCATATCGCGGACATCCTCGGGCGACAGTGAGTAGTACTGGTTCTGCTGCTGGCGCATGAAGCCCTGGCAGTACTGGATGCTGATGCCGAGCCGCCAGTCGTCCTCGGACGTGTTGGCGCCGCCGCAGTGCCACGTGCCGCCGTTGACGATCAGCACCGACCCGGCCTCCATCTCAGCCGGGATGTGCTCGACGTTCTCGCCCTTCCGCGGCTCGTGGTCGAACTTGTGCGAGCCCGGCACGACGCGGGTCGCGCCGTTCTCGTCGGTGAAATCGGTGAACGCCCAGATCGTCGTCACCATGAACGGCATCCGCGGCCGCGGCACCGACACCAGGCCGTCATCGCTGTGCAGACCCTGGTGCACCTCACCCGGACCGATGTTCATGCAGGTCGTCCCCGACAAGATGCACTCGCGATCCATCAGGGTCTGGGGGAAAGGCAGCACGTCGGGGTGGATGGGTAGCTTCCAGAACGCGCGGTCCTTCGACAGGAGGTTGTACATCCGCTTGGTGGCGAAGCCCTCCGACCGGTTGCCGCGGGGCTCCACACCGAGCTCGTCCTCGACTCGGGCCACCGTCTCACGGATCTCCGTGACGAGCTCGGGCTCGATCGCGTTCTCGATGATGCAGTAGCCCTGCTCCTCGATCGTGTCGAGGTGGGACTCCAGAGTCGCCGCGTCCATGCCCCCATTGTTGCCGCAATCCGCCTCTCACACCCGCCCAGCAGCAGTCCGTGCGGGAAAGTTGAGTCACTTCGGTGCCTGACACCGACGTGACTCAACTTCGACTGGCGAAGGTGCGCGAAGCTCTGCCGCATGCGTGCGTTGGTGACGGGGACGTCGACGGGGATCGGGCGGGCGACCGCGGTCGAACTCGCCCAGCGTGGGCACGACGTCGCCGCAACGATGCGCGACACCTCGAAGGCGGCCGGTCTATCGGCCGACGCAGCCGCCGCGGGCGTCGCCGTCGAGGTGATCGAGCTGGACGTCAACGACGACGCATCGGTCGCTGAAGGATTCGCGGCGGCCGGCGAGGTCGACGTCGTGGTCAACAACGCCGGCATGAGCCCGGTCGGGTCGATCGAGGAGTTCGCGATCGACGACTGGAAGAGCCTCTTCGAGACCAACGTGTTCGGGCTGGTCAGATGCATACAGGCCGCGCTGCCCGGGATGCGCGAGCGAGCGCGCGGCCACATCGTCAACATCTCCTCTGTCGCCGGACGGACGGCGATCCCGATGTTCGGGCCCTACGCCGCGAGCAAGTGGGCCGTGGAGGCGGTGAGCGAATCGCTCGCACCCGAGGCGGCAATCTTCGGCATCCACACCACCATCGTCGAGCCCGGCGCCATCGTCACTCCGATCCGTGAGAAGACCGGGGCACCGGATCGCAACAGCCCGTACCGACCCGTGGCCAAGAACTGGGGCTTCGCCGTCGGTCACGATCACGCACACGCGTCCCCGCCTGAGCTCGTCGCATCGACAGTCGCAGATGCCATCGAGGCGGATCGGCCACCGCTGCGCGTCACCGTCGGCACCGGGGTCGACGAGCTCATCGAGCTGCGGGGCCGGCACAGCGACCAGGAGTGGGTCGATCTGTGGTCAGCCGACACAGCTGGCTTCCTCGCCCGTTGGCAGTCGCTCACCGGAATCGACCTGACCGCGCCACCTGGCCAGACATCATGACGACGGCCCCGCCCCGTCGTTTGGTGTTGTGCGCGTTCACGATGAACTGCGTGAGCCACATTCAACAGGGGGTGTGGCGCCGGCCCGAGGCTCAGCAGGTGGAGTACACCTCGCTCGCCCCGTGGATGGAGCTCGCCACCGAGTGCGAGCGCGGTCTGTTCGACGCGGTGTTCTTCGCCGACGTCATGGGCGTCTACGACACCTACGGTGGCAGCGGCGCCACATCGATCCGCACCGGCATGCAGACTCCGGTCAACGATCCGATGCTCATGATTCCGGCGATGGCCACCGTCACCGAGAATCTCGGCTTCGCCTTCACGAGCTCGATCTACCAGGCCCATCCGTTCACGTTCGCCCGGCAGATCACCACCCTCGACCACATCACGAAGGGCCGGATCGCCTGGAACGTCGTCACCGGCTATCTCGAAAACGCAGCGCGCAGCCTCGGCCATGCCGCCCTCCCTCCGCACGACGAGCGGTACGCCAGGGCCGAGGAGTATCTCGAGGTGGTCTACAAGCTGTGGGAGGGAAGCTGGGACGAGGACGCCGTCCTCGCCGACCGGGCGAGCGGTGTCTACGCCGACCCAGACAAGGTGCACCCGATCGATCACGAGGGCGAGCACTACAGCGTGGCGGGCCCCCACCTCGCCGAGCCGTCACCACAGCGCACACCGGTTCTGTTCCAGGCGGGCTCGTCCAACCGAGGCCGCGACTTCGCGGCCAAACACGCAGAGGCGGCATTCATCCCGACCACTCGCGGCGACCGTCCGATGGACGATCTCAACGAGCGGGCCCAGGGGTTCGGACGGTCGGTGGGAGACCTCCGATTCGTCGGCGGGCTCTCTCCCATCGTCGGAGGCACCGAAGCCGAGGCGAAGGCCAAGGAGGCCGAGTACTTCGAGGTGCTGTCGGTCGAGGCCGGCCTGGCCCACATCTCCGGCAATGTCGGCGTGGATCTCTCCGACATCGACCCGGACCGACCGCTCGACGAACTGCGGACCGAAGGTGTGCAGGGGCTGGTGAAGGCCCTCATCGACTCGGCCCCGGCAGGAACCCGGACGTTCGCCGATCTGGTGCGTAGCAACCTCGCCGGACAGTTCCTCACCGGATCCGCCGAGCAGGTGGCGGACGCGATCCAGAAGCGCTTCGAACAAGGCGTCGACGGCTTCAACATCATCACGTCCGTGCTGCCGGGCACCATCACGGACTTCGTCGACGGTGTGGTGCCGATCCTCCAAGAGCGCGGCCTCATGCAGACCGAGTACTCACCTGGTCCGTTGCGCCAGAAGCTGTTCGGCCAGACCCGGCTCCCCGACTCTCACCCTGCGGCACGCCACCGGCGCCCGGCGTCGTAGGTCTGCGACATGGCGGGCGAGACTTCGTCACAGCCGAGCTGACAACCCGGCGATGCCCGCAGCTGCCGATCGACACGTTGGCCGACCGGCTTCCCGTCGAGGAGTCCCGGCCGATTGCGACGGCCCTGGGCCTCGCCCCGCTCAGCACTGGCGGTGGAGTCCTCGCGCTGACGGAGACCGAGGTCGAGACAATCAGTGGACTCGCGGGCTGTGGGAACTCGTCTCCGAGGAGCAGTCTCTGGCAACCATCCGCGTGATGGGTTCGGCCCTGGCACGCATCGGCGACGAGGTGATGTCCGTGTCGCCCAATCCGATCGACGTCGCGAGCTTCGTCCGCGGTCCTGGCGGCTGAACCTCAGCGGTGTCCGCCACCCCGTGGCGCGGCGCCTCGCTTCTGCTGAGACGGGCGGGACTGTCCGCCGCGGCGAGCGCCATTCCGGGCCTGCGGGCCGCCACCACCCTGACCCTTTCGCTTCGGAGGACCAGACCGGCGCTTGTTGCCGGACGGCTTGCCCTTGGACGGGCCGCCGGCCTTGGACGGACCGGACCCCTTGCTGCGTGAGTTCTGGCCACTTCGACCGTTGTGTCCCGGCGCCTGCCCGTTCTTGCGTCGTTGCTGAGACTTCTTCTTGGGGGTCGTGGTCGCCGGAACGGGCTCTGCGGCCTTCTTGCGTCGCGGCTCCACGTCGGCGACGAGGTCTCCATCGGGTTCGGACATCGGCGCAGTCAGAGCGAGCACCTTCTGCATCTTCTTGACGTCTCGCGCTTGCTCGGGCTGGCACAGCGAGATGACGACGCCCGAACTACCGGCGCGAGCTGTCCGGCCGCTGCGGTGGATGTAGGCCTTGTGGTCCTCGGGCAGGTCGAAGTGAATGACCGAAGCAACACCCTCCACGTGAATGCCACGGGCGGCCACATCGGTGGCGACGAGTGCCTGCACATCGCCCGATGCGAACTGGTCGAGAGCTCGCGTCCGCTGACTCTGAGAACGACCGCCGTGAATCGCGGCCGCATCGACACCGCGCTGGCGAAGCTGCTTTACCAACCGATCGGCGCCGTGTCGGGTGCGACAGAATACGATCGCGGTGAATCTCCTGGAAAAAATCGTCTCTGTCTTGTAGTAAATTTTCATAAGTCTTGACGACTTAAAGTATGAGAAACTCATACTTATCAAGCCAT
>CAYUBX010000057.1:998-10566 GCA_964443165.1 uncultured Acidimicrobiales bacterium | reverse complement strand
CCGCCCCCAACGTCTTCGTGATCTGTGGTGCGGGAGGTGCCGGCAAGGGCACCATCGTCGACCGTCTCCTCGAGCTTGAGGACGACCTCTACCTGTCCCGGTCGTGGACCACTCGGCCCCAGCGGGCCGGCGAACCCGACGACGCCTATGTGTTTGTGACGCCCGAGCAGTTCGCCGCCCGGATCGAGGCGGATGGCTTCTACGAGTGGGCTCAGTTCTTCGAGCATCGATACGGCACGCCGACCCCCGAGACCCCGCCGGGATTCGATCTGGTGCTGGAGATCGATGTCCAGGGAGCGGTGTCGGTTCGCGATCGCGACCCCGACGCTGTCGTGGTCCTCGTGCTCCCGCCTTCGCGGGCCGAGCAGGAGCGCAGGATGCGGCACCGCGGTGACGACGATGCGCACGTGGCCAAGCGGCTGAAGAAGTCGGACGACGAGGAGGAGATCGGCCAAGGGCTGGCCGATCTGGTGGTCGTCAACCGCGATCTCGACGACGCGGTGGCCGAAATCAAGGTGCTGATCGACGAGACGCGCCGCACCCGCGGCGCCGTCGACCAACCGGGGTGATCGGCGACCCCGCTGATAGAGTTGATCGCTGGCCGCACACCGGTCAGCTGGCCCTGAGGACGACACATGGCTGAACAGCAGGACACGATGATCACGCCGGGGCTCGAGGCCCTGCTCGGCAAGGTGGACTCCAAGTTCACCCTGGTGAGCCTGGCCGCGATACGGTCCCGCCAGATCAACTCGTACTACAACCAGTTGGGCGACGGCATCGGCAAGGTCGTGCCGCCGCAGGTCACCTCCACGGCCCGCAAGCCTCTCTCCATCGCATTCGAGGAGATCGCCGCCGACAAGATCGGCTACGAGCGTTTCGACCCCGAAGAGCGCGCTCGTCTCGAAGCCGAGGCCGCAGCGGCCGAGGGCGCGGTCCTCGGCGTTGTTCCCGACGACGAGTAGTCGCGCCGAGGGATTCGCGCCGTGATCGCCGGGAGCCGGATCGTCCTCGGGGTGTCCGGGGGTATCGCGTCGTACAAGGCGGTGCTGCTCTGTCGACTCCTGGTCGACGCGGGGGCCCATGTCGTACCGGTGATGACCGAAGGAGCGCAACGCTTCGTCGGTCGCACCACCTTCGACGCGCTCGCATCGGAGCCGGTCAAGGTCTCCATCTTCGACGACCCCGACCCCATCCCGCACACCACGCTGGGCCAGACCGCTGATCTGATCGTCGTGGCACCCGCGACCGCCCGCGCGATCGGCAGCTACGCAGCCGGGATCAGCGACGACCTGCTCGGTGCGACACTGATCGCCACTCGGGCGCCGGTCATCGTCTGCCCCGCGATGCACACCGAGATGTGGGAGCACCCCTCGGTGCAGGACAACCTCGCCACCCTCCGCTCGCGTGGCGTGCACGTCGTTCCCCCCGCCGAGGGTCGGCTGGCCGGAGGCGACATCGGCTCTGGACGTCTGGCGGAGCCCGAGATGATCTTCGCAGCCATCGAAGAGGTCCTCGACGGTGCCGGGAGCGCATCGAGCGATCTGGAGGGCGTCCAGGTCGTGGTGTCCGCCGGTGGGACTCGAGAAGCCATCGACCCCGTTCGGTTCATCGGCAACCGGTCGAGCGGCAAGCAGGGTTATGCCATCGCTGAGGCAGCGGCAGCTCGGGGTGCCGAGGTGGTGCTCGTCAGCACCGTGGATCGCTCGGATCCTGCAGGTGTCACCGTGGTTCGGGTCGAGTCGGCGGCCGAGATGCACAAGGCCGTCACCGAGCATTCCGACGCCGACGTGGTGATCATGGCGGCCGCAGTGGCCGACTTCCGCCCCGTGGAGGCCGCTGCCTCCAAGATCAAGAAGGACTCCGGCGCTCCGCAGGTGGTCTTCGAGCCCACGGAGGACATTCTCGCCGGGCTCGGCGCCGCCAAGCGACCGGGTCAGGTCATCGTCGGATTTGCAGCCGAGACCGATGATGTCATCGACAACGCGGTGGGCAAGCTCCGCCGCAAGAACGTCGACGCCATCGTCGCCAACGACGTGTCCGCGCCGGAGGTGGGCTTCGCCCACGACACCAACGAGGTCACGATCATTCGCGCCGATGGCACTCATTCGACCGTCTCGCTGCGGTCGAAGCGCGAGATCGCCGACGCTGTACTGGACGCGGTCGTCGATCTCCGCAGGTCGTGAGAGCCACGGCCGACTGTATGCATCGCTGCGACAGCTGCCTGTCGTAGATTCGAACACGCTGAAACCCCACCCGAACGGAGTCCCACGTGAGCCGTTGGACCTTCACCTCTGAGTCGGTCACCGAGGGCCATCCCGACAAGATGGCCGACCAGATCTCCGACTCGATCCTGGACGCCATGTTGGCCCAGGACCTTCGCAGCCGCGTGGCATGCGAGACGCTCGTGACAACCGGCCTCGTCGTGGTCGCCGGCGAGGTGACCACGGAGGCGTACGTCGACATCGCCAAGACGGTCCGCGAGACGATCAACGGCATCGGATACGACCGCGGTTCGCTCGGGTTCGACGGCAATGCCTGCGGCGTGATGGTGACCCTCGACGAGCAGTCGCCCGACATCGCACAGGGCGTGAACGATTCCGAAGAGGTGCGGTCAGGCCAGGCCGGCGAGGAGGACGAACTCGATCGACAGGGTGCTGGCGACCAGGGGATGATGTTCGGGTACGCCTGTCGTGAGACCGACGTGTTGATGCCGCTTCCGATCCATGTTGCGCATCGCATGGCCGAGCAGCTCACCGAGGCCCGGGCGTCTGGGCAGGTCCCGTATCTGCGCCCCGACGGCAAGACCCAGGTGAGCTTCGAGTACGAGAACGGCGAGCCGGTCGCTCTCAAGACGGTTCTCGTCTCCACGCAGCACAACGAAGGCATCGATCGCGACGGGATGATTCGCCCCGATCTCATCGAGCACGTCATCAAGCCGTCGATCCCCGAGCAGTACGCCGACGACGACTACGAGGTGTTCGTGAATCCCACGGGCAACTTCGTGATCGGCGGGCCCGTCGGTGACGCCGGCCTGACCGGCCGCAAGATCATCGTCGACACGTATGGCGGCTACGCCCGGCACGGTGGCGGCGCGTTCTCGGGCAAGGATCCGAGCAAGGTCGACCGGTCGGCCGCCTACGCAGCCCGCTGGGTGGCCAAGAACCTCGTCGCGGCCGGTGCTGCCGACCGGTGCGAGGTGCAGGTCGCCTACGCGATCGGCGTGGCTCGTCCGATCTCGGTGTTGGTCGAGACCTTCGGAACCGAGACCGTCGACCGCGATCGCATCGCGACGGCTGTCGGGGAGGTCTTCGACCTTCGGCCGGCAGCGATCCTGCGCGATCTGGAGTTGCGGGCGCCGATCTACCAGCGCACCGCGGCCTATGGACACTTCGGCCGCAACCCCGAAGACGGTGGCTTCACCTGGGAGCGCCTCGACCGGGTCGACGATCTGCGGTCTGCCCTCGGCCTCTGAGTCGTGGCGGTCGAACCCCTGGTCGTCCGGGTTCTGCCGGACGAACCGGCGATCGACCGAGAGTTCGACTACCTGCTTCCCGCTGACCTGATCGAACGCGCCGACGCGCCGATCGAGGTCGGCACCATCGTGCGCGTCGACCTCAAGGGACGTCGGGTCCGCGGGTGGATCACCGAGATGGGGAGTACGCCGCCATCTGGAGTGCAGCTGGCGCGGGTTCGCAAGGTGACGGGAGTCGGCCCGCCAGCTCCGATCTTGGACCTGGCGGCATGGGCGTCGCACAACTGGCTCGGGCCTCGACCGCGTTTTCTTCGCACCGCGTCGGCAGAACGGGTGGTCGCGGGGCTTCCGGTGGCCCCGACGGCCGCGCCGGAGCTGGCCTCGCTCGACACGCTCTCGGCCGAGGCATTCGCACGCGGTGGGGCCGTGGTTCGCCTCCCTCCCTGCACCGACGAGTGGCCGTTGGTCGCCGCCGCGGCCAGCCGTGGTCGAGCGCTCATTCTCACCCCCACGCTGAGTCAGGCCCAGCGCTTGGTGATGCAGCTTCGTCGGGCCAGGGTCCCCACCGCCCTGTACCCGCGCGACTGGGCGCAGTCGGCGGCGGGGCACGTCACGGTCGGAGCCCGATCGGCAGCCTGGGCCCCGATTCGCGATCTCGACACCGTCCTCGTCCTGGACGAGCACGACGAGGGCTACCAGGAGGAATCCGCGCCCACCTGGCACGCCAGGGGCGTCGCCCTCGAGAGGGCTCGACGCGACGGGGCTGCGTGGGTCGTCGCGTCGCCGACGCCGTCGCTGGAGTCGCTGACATCGGGTGCTTCGCTGCTCACCGTCGGCCGGGCGGGAGAGCGCGCCGGCTGGCCGGTCCTCGAGGTCGCCGATCGCCGCCACGAGGACCCGACCACCAGTGAGTGGTGCTCCGACGAACTGACGCGCATCCTGCGCTCGGGTCGACGTGTTGTCTGCGTGCTCAACCGAAAGGGCCGCGCCCGGCTCGCGTTCTGCCATCAGTGCGGAGAGATGGCGCGGCACGAGGAGGGTGGCCGGGCGCTCGGACTCGACGGCGACCGATTCGTCGACCACGAGGGCCACGACGTGCGCCCTGCGGTGTGTGAGCACTGTGGCAGCACGCGCTTCCGTCGGGCCAAGCTCGGCGTCACGGGGGTTGCCGTCGAGCTCGAGGCGGTCGCCCGTCGTCCCGTCGTGGAGGTCAGCGGGCAGGGCGACAAGCTCCCCGCTGGAGCTGATCTCTACGTGGGAACCGAGGCCGTTCTCCACCGGGTCAGCGAGACGGACGCGGTCGCGTTTCTCGACTTCGACCAGGAACTCCTCGCACCTCGATACCGGGCGGACGAAGAGGCAGCCGCTCTCTTGGTGCGGGCCGCTCGGCTCGTCGGCCCCCGCGATGCCGGTGGCCGGATCCTGGTGCAGACGCGGATGCCCGACCATCCGGTGATCGAAGCGATCCGCCACGCCGATCCGGGCCGTCTCGCGCGGCCCGCGCGCGAGGAGAGGCGTGCGCTCCTGCAGCCGCCTGCGTGGACGTGGGCGTCGATCTCGGGTGCGGCGGCCGACGAGTTCGTCGAGCGGCTCGGCTCGCCGCTCGGTGTCGAGGTGACCGGCACAGGAGATGGGCGGTGGCGGGCCCGCTCCGAGGATCGTGCCGTCCTGCTCGATGCTCTGGAGAGCGTGGAGCGTCCGCCCGGCCGGCTGCGAATCGCTGTGGATCCGCTGCGGATCTGACCTCGGGACGTCGCTCTGGACCAGGAACCCGCGGCGCATCGGTGCGACACTGGTGAACCGAGGAGGAGTTCGCGTGAGCGCTAGAGCTGGGACATCGGCCGGAGTCGAGGATGTCGACGTCGTCGTCGTGGGAGCCGGCTTCGCCGGGATGTATCTCCTCCACCTGCTCCGGGGGGCCGGCTTCGACACCGTGGTGCTCGAGGCGGCCGACGACGTCGGGGGAACCTGGTACTGGAACCGCTACCCGGGCGCGCGGTGCGACGTGCGCAGCATCGACTACTCGTACTCGTTCGACGCCGACCTGGAGCAGGAGTGGGTGTGGTCGGAGAAGTACGCCACCCAGCCCGAGATCCTTCGCTATGCCCAGCACGTCGCTGATCGCTTCGATCTCCGTCGCGACATTCGCTTCGAGACCCGGGTCGCAGGCGCCACCTACGACGAGACGTCGGCGAGTTGGGCGATCACGACCGAGGCGGGCGATCGGCTCTGCGCGCCCTTCTATGTCATGGCGACCGGTTGTCTCTCGACATCCAAGCTTCCGGAGATCCCCGGGGTCGACGACTTCGCCGGGCCCACTTACCACACGGGGCACTGGCCGCACGAGGGGGTCGACTTCACCGGGAAGCGCGTTGGGCTGATCGGGACGGGCTCCTCGGGGATCCAGTCGATCCCGTACATCGCAGCACAGGCGGAGCACCTCACGGTGTTCCAGCGGACGCCGAACTACTCGATCCCAGCGGCGAATGGGCCCAACGACCCGGACGAGCTCGCCGCGATCAAGGCCGACTATCCCGCGTACCGCGAGGCCAACCGGCAGTCGTTTGGCGGGGTGCCGTTGACGCTTCCGACGCAGTCAGCGCTCGACGCGAGCGACGAGGAACGGCGCGCCGCGTTCGAGCGCGGCTGGAACCAGGGCGGGATCTTCGCTCTGAGCGCGCAGTACAACGACCTGCGGACAGATCTCGAAGCCAACGGCCACGTCGCCGAGTTCGTGCGCTCCAAGATCCGCGAGGTGGTCGACGATCCAGAGGTCGCAGAGAAGCTCTGCCCCACTGACTATCCGCTCGGAACCAAGCGCATGTGCGTCGACAGCCACTACTTCGAGACCTACAACCGCGACAACGTGCGCCTCGTCGACATTCGGCAGGACCCGCTCGTCGGTGTCACAGAGGCGGGCATCGAGACCGAGTCGGAGCGCTTCGAGTTCGATGCGATCGTGTTCGCCACTGGTTTCGACGCGATGACGGGGACGATCGTCGCCGTCGACGTCGTGGGCCGCGACGGGCTCACCATCAAGCAGAAGTGGTCTGAGGGGCCACGGACCTATCTCGGGTTGATGGTGGAGGGATTCCCCAACTTCTTCACCGTGACCGGCCCGGGGAGCCCGTCTGTGCTCAGCAACATGATGGTGTCGATCGAGCAGCACGCCGAGTGGATCACCGACTGCCTGGTCCATCTGCGCGACAGCCAGCTGCGCTCGATCGAAGCCACCCGCGAGGCCGAGGACGAGTGGGGTGCCCACGTGAACGAGGTGGCGTCCATGACGCTCTACCCGCTCGCCAACAGCTGGTATATGGGCGCCAACGTGCCAGGAAAGCCTCGCGTGTTTCTTCCCTACGTCGGCGGCGTCGGCCCGTACCGCGACATCTGCGATGGCGTGGTGGCTGACGGCTACCGCGGGTTCGCCCTCACCTGAGAACCGCGCCGATCAGTCGGTAGCCTGAAGGAGCTATGTCCTACCCCATCCGCCTGCTCGGCGATCCCGTGCTTCGCCAGGTCGCAGTCGCCGTCGAGGAGATCGACGGCAAGATCGCGCGCATGGTGGAGGACATGGTGCCGTCGATGTATGCAGCCGACGGGATCGGCCTCGCGGCACCTCAGGTCGGGATCCAGAAGCGACTCTTCGTCTACGACATCGGCGAGGGCCCCCAGACCCTTGTGAACCCCGAGATCATCGAGTCGGACGGCGAATGGGCCTTCGACGAGGGGTGTCTCTCGGTCCCCGGGCTGGCCTTCGAGATCCTCCGGCCCAAAGAGGTCCACGTGGTGGGTCGCGACCTCGACGGCAACGAGGTCAGCATCGAGGCTGACGAGCTCCTCGGGCGCCTGATCCAGCACGAACTCGATCATCTGGATGGCGTACTGCTGCTCGACCACCTCGACAAGAAGCAGCGCAAAGCGGCGCTCGCGCAATGGCGGGAGATCCAGGCTGAGATGCCGCTGGGCGGTGGCGCGGGCCCCGATGCCGGCGGTCTGTCGCTGCCGTGAGTCAGGCGGACGTCGCCGACCTCCCGCGCCCTCCGGACCGTCCGCGTCGCATCGTCTACTTCGGCACCCCCGAGGCTGCTGTTCCGCCGCTTCATGCGCTGCTCGATGCTGGTCTCGACGTTCCGCTGGTGGTGAGCCGAGCCGACCGTCGCCGCGGGCGGCGAGCCGAACCCACGCCGTCGCCCGTGAAGGCGGCCGCGGTCGAACGCGGAATCTCCGTCACCACCGACATCTCCGCGTCGGTCGAAGCGGGGGCTGACTGCGCCGTCGTCGCCGCGTTCGGACGGATCATTCCTACAGAGGTCCTGGCCCGCCTACCGATGCTCAACGTCCACTTCTCGCTGCTGCCTCGATGGCGCGGCGCGGCACCCGTCGAGCGGGCCATCCTCGCCGGCGATGCCGCGACCGGCGTGTGCCTCATGGGTCTCGAACCGAGCCTCGACACAGGTCCCGTGTACCGACGCGACGAGCTGGCCATCGGACCGGACGAAACGGCCGCCGAGTTGAGATCACGCCTCGTCGAGCTCGGTTCACGCCAGCTCGTTGCGGCGATCCAGGAGGGTCTCGGCGAGGCCGAACCACAGACGGGGGAGCCTGTGTACGCCGACAAGATCGAGCGAGAAGATCTGCTGCTCGACTGGTCGCGGCCTGCCGAGGAGCTTCACCGGGTCGTCCGGGTCGGGGGCGCGTGGACGACCTTGCGGGGGCGTGTCTTCAAGATCCACGAGGCCGACGTCGAGGGCGCCGTCGACGTCCCGCCGGGTGTTCTCGCCGACGTCGCGGTGGCCTGTGGCGAGGGCTCCCTGCGCCTCCATGTCGTGCAGCCGGAGGGGAAGGCGCGGGTCGAGGCAGCGGCGTGGGCCAACGGGGCGCGACTGGGCCCGAGCGAGCGACTGGGCGAATGACCGCAGCGCGACGTGTGGCCCTGGAGGTCTTGTCGGAGGTAGACGGCGGACAGCGTGTGGGAAACGCGCTCGCCGGAGCGGCCGACCTCGACTCCCTCGATGCCCGTGACCGGGCGTTCGTCACTGAACTCGTCAACGGCACGACCAGGATGCGGCGGGCACTCGACCACGTCGCTGAGCCCTTCATCTCGAGGCGGCTCGATCCTGATGTCCGGGCCGCGATCCGACTCGGCAGCTACCAGCTCCGGTACCTCGGTACACCACCTCACGCCGCCGTGAGTGGAACCGTCGACGTGGCACCGCGGCGGGCGAGGGGACTGGTCAACGCCGTGCTGCGTCGGGTGTCGGAGCTGGACTCGGTGAGCTTCCCGTCACCGGAGGTCGAGCACAGCTACCCCGACTGGATCTGGGAGCTGGCGAGGAGTCAGTGGGGTGACGAGGGCTGTCAGGCGTTGATCGCGATGAACTCGCCAGAGCGCCCGACTCCTCGGGCCGATGGGTTCGTGCAGGGTCAGGCCTCCAAGTGGGTGTGCGAGGTGCTCGACGCGATCGCGGAGCAAGGTGGACTACTCCTCGACATGTGCGCTGCGCCAGGGGGAAAGACGACCGCTGCGGGCCCGCAGTGGGATCGGGTTGTGGCCATCGAGCGCGACGCACGTCGGGTCGAGACGCTGGCCACGACCGTCGAGCGATTCCTCCCCGGAACCCCCGTGGTGAGGGCGGACGCAGGCCGGTCGCCGTTTCGCGCCGGGTGCGCCGATGCGGTTCTCGTGGACGCTCCCTGTTCCGGCCTCGGCGCCCTGGGACGCCGCTCCGACGCCAGGTGGGTGGTGCGTGCGAAGGCAATCGATCGTCTCGCCACCGTGCAGCGGGGCCTCGTCACCGAAGCCCTGCGAGCGGTTCGTCCGGGCGGGATCGTGGTGTACAGCGTGTGCACCTTCACGCACCAGGAGACGACCGGCGTCATCGATTCCCTGTCGTCGGTGGGGTTCGAGACCATCGACGTTCCCGGCTCACTGTGGCGTCGTCATGGCCGGGGCGCCATCGTCTTGCCCCAGGACCATGGCACTGACGCGATGGCCGTGTTCGCGCTGAGGCGCCCGGCATAGGCTGCGCCGAGGCGGATCGGCCTCGTCTCGGACACTCACCTCCCCGAAGCGATGCCCGAGCTGTGGCCGCC
>CAYUBX010000057.1:0-988 GCA_964443165.1 uncultured Acidimicrobiales bacterium | reverse complement strand
CGTTCGATGGCTGTGAGGCGATCCTGCACGCCGGCGACATCTACGACATCGAGGTCATCGAAAAGCTCAACGAGGTCGCTCCGACCTGGTCGGCGAGGGGCAACGGCGACGATGGGTCGTCCGGCAGGGAGGTTCAGCCCGACCATCCCCTCCTGGCCGATGTGTGGGTTCACGAGTTCGGCGGTGTGAACGTGGGTCTCACCCACCACATGCCGGTCCCGGAGATGCGCCACTACGGGGTTCCCCAGGCGCTCGAGCGCCACTTCTCCGGTCACGATCTCGACGTGGTGGTGTACGGGGACACCCATGTCGAGCACATCACCGAGCTCCACGGTGTGCTGCTCGTCAACCCCGGCAGCCCGACCTTTCCCCACAACCTCAACGTTCAGCTCGGCACGGTCGGTTACCTCGACATCGCGGACGGAGCAGCCCAGGCGTCGATCTGGCGGCTGACCGATCACGGGATCGAACCGTTCGACTGGGACACGTGGGGCCGTCCCTGGTGAGCGCTGTTGGGTAGCTTGCCTTCATGGACAAGGCCGCCTGGCTCGCAGCAACGCCCGAAGACGCTCTCGACCCCGTCGAGGAGATCGTCGACCCGCACCACCATCTGTGGGACTTTCCCAACGGCACGTATCTGGTGCCGGACCTCCACGAGGACACCGGCGCGTCTCACAACGTCGCGCAGACGGTCTTCGTCGAGTGCTCTGCGGAGTACCGCACCGACGGCCCTGAGCACATGCGACCGGTCGGTGAGGTCGAGTTCGTGCAGCAGCAGGCGCTCGAATCGGAGCGGGCCGGCGGTGCTGTCATCGCCGGCATCGTGGGATTCGCCGATCTCACTCTGGGCGCAGGTGTCGAGGAGGTCCTGGCGGCCCAGGAAGAGGCGGGGGGTGGCCGCTTCCGCGGCTTCCGACACGCCACGGCATGGGATGCGAGCCCCGACATCCACGAATCGCACACCCGGCCTCCCGAGGGACTGCTCGGT
>CAYUBX010000056.1:0-10616 GCA_964443165.1 uncultured Acidimicrobiales bacterium | reverse complement strand
CGTGTGGGTGGCGAAACGAGTTGTCAGCAAGCCGCTGCACTCGAACGTCGAACAACTCCAGGCCGTATCAGCGGGCGACCTCTCGGTCCTCTTCGAGGTTTCATCCGAGGACGAAGTTGGTCAGATGAGCACCGCTCTCAACGAGGCGCTCGAGAGTATCGGTGAGACCCTCGCGAGCGTCGATCGGAGCGGCGACGATCTGACTGTCGCGGCGGACTCGCTGACCGATCTGAGCCGTCGCATGGCCGGTGCTGCGTCCACGACATCCGATCAGGCGACCGAGGTGTCCGCGGCGTCTGAGCAGATTTCGACGAGCTCGGAGACCGTCTCCGCTTCGATGGACCAGATGTCGGCTGCGGTTCGGGAGATCTCCGCGAGCACGGCGGAGGCCGCACGAATGACGGCGGAGGCGGTGAGTGTTTCTGCGACCACCCAAGAGCGGATGGAGAAGCTCGATCAGTCAGCGGCGGATATTGGCGAGGTGATGTCGGTGATCACGTCGATTGCTGCGCAGACCGACCTCCTCGCGCTCAACGCCACGATCGAGGCCGCCAGAGTCGGGGAGGCGGGCAAGGGCTTTGCTGTGGTCGCCAACGAAGTCAAGGCGCTCGCTCAGCAAACCTCCGATGCCACAGAGCAGATCCAGACTCAGATCGACGCCATCCAGGGGGACACCCGGGACGCGGTGACGGCGATCACCGAGATCAACCAGCTGATCGACGAGGTCAACGGCATCTCGACGACGATCGCGGGCGCGGTCGAGGAGCAGTCCGCCACGGCGGCCGAGGTGACCCGCAGTATTCAGGCTGTGTCCGATGGCACCACCAGTATCTCTGCCAGCATCACCAACGTGGCCAGCACCGCTGGCGAGACCCGTGGCGGCGCCGCCGATGCCCAGGAGGCCGCGCGCAACCTGAAGGACATCGCTGATCGCCTCAACGATCTGCTTGCCCAGTTCACGCTGTCGGACAAGCAAAGGAACGCTGGGGCGGGCGACTCCCGCCATGACGCGAACCCGTCCGACGCCGCCACAGAAGCAGCGCTCACTGCGACGCTTGATGAACTCGCCCATCCGGTCGACGAGAGAGATGCCGACGCGTTGCCGGCTGGCTGGCGGTGACATTTCGGTGATCGGCTTGGACCTCGGTTCGGGTCGAAGGAATCCCTCTATCGAATTCAGCAGGAAACTTGAGTGCTTAAGCATCAAGTTTCCTGCTGATTCGGGTATGATGTAGCTATGACGTTGGATCCCAATCGCTGGACGCTGAAGACCCAAGAGGCCGTGGCGAGCGCCATGGCGAACGCTCGGGATCGGGCCAATCCCGAAGTCACACCTGATCATCTGCTCGCGGCCCTGCTCGAGCAGCACGATGGCATCGTTCTGCCGTTGCTCACTCAGGCCGGCATCGAGCCGCTGACCGTTCGCAACCGCACCGCCGAGGCGCTTGCGACGCTCCCGAACAGCTACGGCGGCGACGAGCCGCGTATGAATCGGGAGCTCGTGTCGGTGATCAAAGTCGCCGAGGACATGCGGTCCGCCCTTCACGACGACTACCTCTCCACCGAGCACCTGCTGCTCGCCCTTGCCAACGGCGCGGAGAACACCGATGTGACGCCGCGCGTCGACATCGATCGCGACCTGCTCCTCGAATCTGTGGCCCGGGTGCGCGGCTCGCATCGCGTGACCTCTCAGACGCCCGAAGACTCGTATCAGGCGCTCGAGCAGTACGGCCGCGATCTCACACAGACCGCTCTCGACGGAAAGCTCGACCCCGTCATTGGCCGCGATGACGAGGTGCGGCGGGTCATCCAGGTCCTGTCCCGACGAACGAAGAACAACCCGGTCCTGATCGGCGAACCCGGCGTTGGCAAGACGGCGATCGTCGAGGGCCTCGCACGGCGCATCGCCGAAGGAGACGTGCCCGAAGGGCTTCGACACAAGCGGGTGATCTCGCTCGATCTCGCCGCCATGGTGGCGGGAGCGAAGTATCGCGGTGAGTTCGAAGAGCGTCTCAAGGCCGTTCTCACCGAGATCAAGGACTCCGACGGTGAAGTCATCACCTTCCTCGACGAGATCCACACCATCGTGGGAGCTGGTGCCGGCGACGGTGCCATGGACGCGGGCAACATGCTCAAGCCGATGCTGGCTCGCGGAGAGTTGAGACTCGTGGGCGCCACCACCCTCGACGAGTACCGCAAGTACATCGAGAAGGATCCGGCGCTCGAGCGGCGCTTCCAGCAGGTGTATGTGGGAGAGCCGTCGGTCAACGACACAGTCGGCATCCTCCGCGGACTCAAGGAGCGGTACGAGGTGCACCACGGTGTCCGCATTCAGGACGCCGCCCTCGTCGCCGCAGCGAGCCTGTCGGATCGCTACCTCAGCGACCGGTTCCTGCCTGACAAGGCGATCGACCTCGTCGACGAGGCGGCGAGCCGCCTGCGCATCGAGATCGACTCGATGCCCCTCGACATCGACGTGGTCGAGCGCCGAATTCGCCAGCTCGAGATCGAAGCGGTCGCCCTCGGCAAAGAGAGCGATCGGGCCAGTGAAGAGCGGCTCGCCGCCCTCGAGCGCGACCTCGCCGACGAGCGGGAGCGCTCGGCTGCGATGAAGGCCCACTGGCAGGCGGAGAAGGACGCGATCGGCCAGATCCAAGCGCTGAAGGAGCAGGTGGAGCAGCTCAACTCCCAGCTCGAGCGCGAGCACGACCTCGAACGCGCCGCTGAGATCCGGTACGGCCAGCTCCCGGAGCTGGATCGGCGGGTCGGTGACGCGAGTGCCGCGTTGGCCCAGATCCAGGCCGACCAACGCATGCTGAAAGAGGAGGTCGAGGCCGCGGATGTGGCTGAGGTGGTGAGCCGTTGGACGGGCGTGCCTGTCACCCGCCTCCTCGAGGGCGAGGCGAAGAAGCTCGTCCATCTCGAAGAGGTCCTCCACCGCCGGATCATCGGCCAGGATGATGCGGTCCAGGTCGTGGCTCACGCGATCCGGCGGTCGCGCGCCGGGCTGTCGGATCCCAACCGACCGATCGGCTCGTTCATGTTCCTCGGTCCGACCGGAGTCGGGAAGACCGAGCTCGCGCGGACGCTGGCCGAGGTCCTCTTCGACGACGAACGGGCCATGGTGCGACTCGACATGTCGGAGTACATGGAGAAGCACACTGTCAGCCGCCTGATCGGGGCTCCCCCTGGCTACGTCGGACACGACGAGGGGGGACAACTCACCGAGGCCGTGCGGCGACGCCCCTATGCGGTGCTGCTCCTCGATGAGATCGAGAAGGCCCATCCAGACGTCTTCAACGTTCTGTTGCAGGTCCTCGACGATGGCCGGCTCACCGATGGTCAGGGTCGAACCGTGAGCTTCACCAACGTGGTGTTGATCATGACCTCCAACCTGCCCGGGGATCCGCTGGAGTTCTTCCGGCCCGAGTTCATCAACCGGGTCGACGACATCGTCCGCTTCTCGGCCCTCGGCGTCGAGCAACTGCGGCCGATCGTGAGGCTCCAACTGGCCCGTCTCGAGGATCGGTTGGCCGAGAGGGGTGTCGGCCTCAGGGTCACCGACGAAGCCGTCGGGGCGTTGGCGACGATGAGTCACGACCCAGCGTTCGGTGCCCGTCCCCTCAAGAGGGTGATCCAGCGAGAGCTCGCCGACCGGCTCGCCATCGAGATGCTCGAGGGTACGGTCGGGGAGGGCGACTCGGTCACCGTCGACGGGACCGATGGCGAGCTGAGCTTCGCCATTGTGGCAGCTGCCGACGAGGACGCCTCCGGCTAGACGGGTTGGCCGAGAGCCAGCACTTTCACCTCCGTCGAGCGGGCTACGTTCGAACGCGACCGAGACATCGAACGCGCCGCGTTGCCAGCGCGCCGGAGGATCAGCGATGAGCGAGACCGGAGGTTCCCCTCGAGTCGGGGTGGTGATGGGCAGCGCCTCGGACTGGCCGACGATGCGCAACGTCGTCGACATCCTCGAACAGCTCGACGTGGAGTGCGAGCGTGCGGTGGTGTCGGCGCATCGGACGCCCGATCGGCTGCGCGACTACGCGGTCTCCGCGATCGATCGCGGCATCGAGGTGATCATCGCGGGGGCCGGTGGCGCGGCCCATCTTCCGGGGATGCTCGCCGCGTGGACGGTGGTGCCAGTTCTCGGTGTGCCGATCGAGAGCAGCATCCTGCACGGCGTCGACTCGCTTCTGTCGATCGTTCAGATGCCCGGCGGAGTGCCGGTCGCCACGTTTGCCATCGGACCGGCCGGTGCCAAGAATGCCGGCCTCTTCGCGGCACAGATGCTCGCCGACGGCGATCCCGACCTGCGCCGTCGCCTGCAGGACATGCGTGAGAAGCAAGGGGCGGACGCAATCGCAGCCGAACTCACATGACCGTGTTGCCTCCCAATTCGACCCTGGGGGTCCTCGGGGGAGGGCAGCTGGGTCGCATGTTCGCGCTGGCGGCTCACCGGCTCGGGTTCCGTGTGGCGGTGTATTCGCCCGACGCCGGACCACCCGCTGGTGTGGTTGTCGATCGGCACGTCCAGGGTGAGTACGACGATCTGGCGGCCGTCGAGGCGTTCACACGCGAGGTCGACGTGGTCACCTTCGAGTTCGAGAACGTTCCGGCTGAGACGGCGACCGCCGCTGCGCTCCATGCGCCCGTTCGACCGGACGGATCGCTGCTGCACGCTGCGCAGAACCGAATTCGCGAGAAGAACGCGTTGCGTGCCCTCGGGTTGCCCGTGGCCGAGTTCGCGGAGATCCACTCGACCGACGACATCGCCGCCGCCGCACGGATCGTGCCCGGCCCGGGGATCCTGAAGACCGCGACCTCGGGGTATGACGGCAAGGGCCAGAAGCGGGTCGCTGGCGCCGACGAGCTCGAATCGGCGTGGCATGACATCGGGGCCAGGTCAGCGGTCATCGAGAGGCTCGTTCCGTTCGACCGTGAGATCTCCGTCGTGGGGGCGCGTGGGCTCTCGGGGGACATCTCGCTGTACGAACCCTTTGAGAACCAGCACGTTGATCAGATCCTCGACCTCACGCTCTGGCCAGCGCGCATCTCCGCCGCCACGCGGGACCGGGCGCTGGAGGTCGCGCGGGCGGTGCTCGTCGGATTCGACGTGGTGGGTGTTCTCTGCGTGGAGATGTTCGTGACGTCCGCGGACGATGTGATCGTCAACGAGATCGCACCGCGACCCCACAACTCGGGACACCTGACGATCGAGGCGCACGACAGCAGCCAGTTCGAACAGCAGGCCAGGGCGGTTGCCGGGCTTCCGCTCGGGTCGGCCAGTGGCCGCGCACCGGCCGCGGTCATGGCGAACCTGCTGGGTGATCTCTGGTCGGGAGGCGAACCCGAGTGGTCCGCCGTTCTGCGCGAGCCGGGCCTCTACCTGCACCTCTACGCCAAACGAGATGCCCGTCCCGGCCGCAAGATGGGCCACATGACGCTGACGGGCACCGACAGAGATGAGCTCGCGACCCGGCTGCGGGCGCTGAGGGACGCTCTCCCGTCCGGGCGGTGACGCCAAGCCTCAGGGCGACTCGCCACCAGGAGTGATCGAATCGGGAGAGAAAGCTGCCAGTTGCGGTCGCTCGGTCTGGTTAGGATCGGGCAACGTCGTGCTCGTCGGCGTTGGGAGTGATCCGTGCCCGGATCGATCGTGGTCGGAACCCAGTGGGGTGACGAAGGCAAGGGTCGCGTTGTCGACATCGTGGCCAAGGAGTGCATCCACGTGGTGCGCTATCAGGGCGGCCACAACGCTGGTCACACCCTCGTCGTGGACGGCGAGACATTCGCCCTTCAGCTGATCCCCAGCGGGATCCTCTACGACCACGTCACGCCGATCATCGGCAACGGCGTGGTGGTGGACCCAGCCGTTCTGCTGTCGGAGATCGATTCGCTCGAAGCCAAGGGGGTGGACTGCAGCCGGCTGATGGTGAGTCCACAGGCCCACCTGGTGCTGCCGTACCACCAGCTGATCGACGAACTGGCCGAGGCCAGTCGTGGCGACGACAAGCTCGGTACCACCAAGCGAGGAATCGGGCCTGCGTATGCCGACAAGGCGTCGCGCGTCGGCATCCGCGTCGAGGACCTCCTCGACCCCGAGCATCTGCGCTCGCGACTTCATGCGGCGCTGCGCGACCGCAACGCGCTGCTGACCCAGGTGTACGACCACGAACCGGTCGACGCCGACGCGCTCGCGGATCACCTCATCGACGAGGTCGCGCCGCGCGTGTCGCCCTACGTCGGCGACACGATCAGCTGGCTCCACGAGGCGCTGCACGCGGGGGAGCGGGTGCTGTTCGAGGGCGCACAGGCGACCTTCCTCGATCTCGACCACGGCACCTATCCCTTCGTCACCTCGTCCAACCCGGTCGCGGGCTACGCGCTCGTGGGCTCGGGCATCGGCCCAGGAGCGATCGATCAGGTCATTGGGATCGCCAAGGCCTACCTCACCCGGGTCGGCGCCGGCCCCTTCGTCACCGAGCTGCACGACGAGGTGGGCGATCATCTGGTGGACGTCGGCCGTGAGTACGGGACCAACACCGGACGGCGCCGCCGCACCGGGTGGTTCGATGCCGTGATGGCCCGCCAAGCGGTGCGTCTCAACGCCTGCACGGAGATCGCGCTCACCAAGCTCGACGTGCTCGATCAGCTCGACTCGATCAAGGTGTGCGTCGCCTACGAAGTGGACGGTCGTCGGTACGAGTACCTCCCCCACCTCCGCCGGCTGCACGACCGGGCGACCCCGGTGTACGCCGAGCTGCCCGGCTGGAAGACCGACCTGTCCGGAGTGACCGAGCGGGGTGAGCTCCCACGAGCTGCCGTCGACTACGTCGCCTTCCTCGAACGCCAGATGGGCGTGCCGGTCCGGTTCGTGTGCGTGGGCCCTGGCCGCGAGCAGTACCTCCGGTTTGCAGCGTGATGTTCATGGCTGACGTGCTTCGGCGGGGGTGGGTGCTGGACCCCTGCGGTGCATCGAGTCCGAACGGTCGCGACAAATGAAGGTGTGTGTGATCGGGTCGGGCGGGCGGGAGCATGCCTTCGCGGCCTCGTTGTCCCGTACCGCTGACGTGGTGGTGACCCCCGGCTCACCGGGGATCCCGGGCAGCACCGATCAGCCGGTCGAAGAGATCGATGCGGACCTGTTCGTCGTGGGGCCGGAGGTGCCGCTGGTCGACGGCCTGGCCGACCGCCTGCGCGCTCGGGGACGGTCGGTGTTCGGCCCGGGCGCCGATGGTGCTCGGCTCGAGGGCTCCAAGGAGTGGATGAAGGACCTGGTCTCTGCCGCGGGGGTCCCGACCGCCCGGTACGGCTCATTCGGGTCAGGGGATGTCGACGCGGCCCTCGCCTTCCTCTCGTCGCTCGCGCCCCCGTACGTGATCAAGACCGACGGACTCGCGGCCGGCAAAGGCGTGCTCGTCACCGACGACCACCGCGAGGCCGTCGAGGACGTCCGCTCGAAGCTCTCCGGTCAGGCGTTCGGTGATGCGGGACGTCGGGTGGTGATCGAGGAGGGGCTCTCCGGTCCCGAGGTGTCGCTGTTCGCGATCTGCGACGGCACCACCGCGGTGGCGGTGCCGACGGTCGCTCAGGACCACAAGCGACTCGGCGATGGCGACGCCGGTCCCAACACTGGCGGCATGGGCTGCTACTCCCCGCTCCCGTCGATGGGGGCAGTAGAGATCGACGAACTCATGCAGATCGCCGTCCACCCCACCATGGCCGAACTCATCCATCGCGGTATCGACTATCGCGGTGTTCTCTTTGCCGGGTTCATGCTCACCGCCGATGGGCCGCGTCTCTTGGAGTACAACGTGCGCTTCGGCGACCCCGAGGCTCAGGTGATCCTTCCCCGCCTCGACGTGGACCTGGCGGCGGTCCTCGTCGAGGCAGCCACCGGTCGCCTCGACACGGAGATCAAGGTGTCGTCCGACGCCATGGTGACGGTGGTCTGCGCCTCGGAGGGGTACCCCGCCGCGCCTCGTACCGGCGATCCGATCGAGGGCGTCGATGCGGCTCGCGCGATCGACGGGGTCAGCGTCTTCTGTGCGGGGGTGGGCGCCGGGCCCGATGGACAGCTCGTCACCACTGGCGGCCGGGTGCTCAATGTCTGTGGACGCGGCCCGGATCTTGCGACGGCTCGACAGCGGGCCTACGCGGGCGTCACCGAGATCAGCTGGTCGGGTATGCATCACCGAACCGACATCGGTGCCGCCATTGGACAGGACTTAGGAGGCGTGTCGTGAGCGCGGCTCGCATCGCCAATGTGCTCGCATCCAGGTACGCGTCGCCCGAGATGGCCGACCTCTGGTCGGCGGAGAGAAAGGTCATCCTCGAGCGCGAGCTGTGGATCGCCGTTCTCGACGGGCAACGTCAGCTCGGCCTCGACGTCGAAGCCCAGGTCATCGACGACTACCGGGCGGTCGTCGACTCTGTCGATCTCGAGTCGATTCGCGCGCGGGAAAGCGTCACCCGTCACGACGTCAAGGCCCGCATCGAGGAGTTCTGCGCTCTCGCCGGCCACGAGCACATCCACAAGGGGATGACGTCGCGGGACCTCACCGAGAACGTCGAGCAACTTCAGGTTCGGCGGGCCATGGAGCTCGTCCGCGACCGTCTCGTCGCCGTGCTGGTCCGGTTCGCCGAGCGGGCGACCGAGTATCAGGATCTGGTGGTCACGGGTCGATCGCACAACGTGCCGGCCCAGGCCACCACCCTCGGCAAGCGTCTCGCCAACGTCGGTCAGGAGGTGCTGCTTGCCACGGAGCGAATCGAGGGACTTCTCGAGCGCTACCCACTTCGGGGTCTCAAGGGCCCGGTGGGGACCCAGCAGGATCTGTTGGACCTCTTCGAGGGCGACGCCGGCAAGGTGGCCGACCTCGAGTCCGCGATCGCCGACCAGCTCGGGTTCTCGCGCACGCTCGACGCGGTCGGACAGGTCTACCCGCGCAGTCTCGATCTGGACGTCGTCTCCGCGCTGGTGCAGGCGACGGCCGGGCTGGCGGACTTCGCGGTGCTCGTCCGCCTCATGGCCGGCCACGACCTGGTGACGGAGGGGTTCGTCGATGGCCAAGTGGGCAGTTCAGCCATGCCGCACAAGATGAACACCCGCTCGACGGAGCGCATCTCGGGGTTCCTCACGATCTTGCGCGGTCATCTGGCGATGGCTGCGTCGCTCGCCGGCGACCAGTGGAACGAGGGCGACGTCAGTTGCTCGGTCGTCCGGAGGGTGATGCTGCCAGACGCGTTCTTCGCGATCGACGGCGCCATCGAGACGACCCTGACGGTTCTCGACGGGTTCGGCGCGTACCCCCGGGTCATCGAGCGGGAGCTGGAGAAGTATCTGCCCTTCCTCGCGACGACCAAGCTCCTCATGGCTGCGGTCAAGGCAGGCGCAGGGCGCGAGCAGGCCCACGAACGCATCAAGCACCACGCGGTCGGCGCGGCCCTCGCACTGCGGGAGAGCTCATCGGGGGACAACGTGTTTCTCGCGGAGGTCGCCGCCGATCCCGAGCTCCCCCTCGACTCGGCGGCCGTCGCTGTCGCCGTTGCCGACCCGGCATCGTTCGTCGGGCGAGCGGAGGCGCAGGTCGTCGAGTTCGGCGCCGCTGTCGCCGCGATCTCCGCCCGCCATCCCGATGCAGGGTCGTACCAACCGGCCCCGATTCTCTAGTAGACCGGCGAGATCCCCGAGGAGCGAGACCTGTGAGCGCACTCGAGCTGATCCACACAGGCAAAGTCCGCGAGATGTATGCGGTGGATGACGACCATCTCCTCATGGTCGCGAGCGATCGCATCTCGGCCTTCGACGTCGTGTTCGACGAGCGGGTGCCGGACAAGGGACGGGTCCTTTCGGCCATGACGGTGTGGTGGGCCGAGTATCTGGCTGGGGTCGCACCGACGCATCTGGTGTCAGCAGACCCGGCTGATTTCCCGGCTGAGGCACGCCGAGACGACTGGGTCGGCCGGGCTCTTCTGGTCCGTCGAGCGGAGATGCTCGACCTCGAGTGCATCGTGCGCGGGTACATCACAGGCTCGGCCTGGAGCGAGTACCAGGCGTCGGGCACCATGCACGGCACTCCCCTGCCCACTGGTCTTCTCGAGGCGCAGCAGCTTCCCGAGCCGGTCTTCACGCCGTCGACGAAAGCGACCGACGGCGATCACGACATCAACATCTCCGACGAGGAGGCGATCGACCTGGTCGGGACCGAGATGGCCGCGGAGGCCAAGAAGATCTCGGTGGAGACGTATCGCCGAGCGGCGGAGCACGCTGCCTCGCGCGGCGTGATCATCGCCGATACCAAGTTCGAGCTCGGCATTGTCGACGGCCAGATGGTGATCGCAGACGAACTGCTCACCCCTGACTCGTCCCGGTTCTGGCCGGCGGAGACCTGGCGGCCAGGTTCGACACCGGTGTCGCTCGACAAGCAGCCCGTCCGCGATGCGACAGCGGCGACCGGCTGGGACAAGAGCCCGCCGGCACCACCCCTCGACGAGGCGACCGTGTCCGCGACTCGCGATCGCTACGTCACTGCATATGAACGAATTACTGGCCAGTCATTCGACGACTGGATCGGAGGCTGAGATGACCTACGACGTGTTGGTCGAGGTGT
>CAYUBX010000055.1:0-10665 GCA_964443165.1 uncultured Acidimicrobiales bacterium | reverse complement strand
AGTGGATGCAGACCGTCGGCGAACGCGGGCGGGTCTTCCTCGGCGTCAGCACCGAATCCGACACCCTCGAGGAGATCCAGGCCTTCGCGGTCGCAGCGCAGCGGGTGCCCGATGTGGTGCTGATCAGTCGGGACTGGGCGAGCGGCGGTTTCGACAGGCAGTACATCGCGCGCCTCACCGACGCCGGCCACCTCCCGATGATCGCCTGGGAACCGTGGAACTATCAGCACGTTCTCTCCGGCAACCGCCTGCGCGCCGTCCAGCCGGCCTACACGCTGCAAACGATCATCGACGGTGACCACGACGAGATGCTGCGAACGTGGGCCCGCGACGCCGCGGACTGGGGTCGGCCGTTGGTACTTCGGTTCGCGCACGAGATGAACGGCTACTGGTACCCCTGGGCCGAGAGCGCCAACGGCAACCAGGACGGCGAGTACGTCCTGGCGTGGCGACACGTCGTCGACCTCTTCGAAGAGGAGGGGGCGGACAACGTGGTCTGGGTGTGGAGCCCCAACCTCAGCCAACCGACGCTCACACCCCTCGTCGACCTCTGGCCCGGCGACGACTACGTGGACTGGGTGGGACTCGTCGGGTACCTGGGCAACGGGATCGACCCGAGCATCTGGACACCGACCTTCGATGAACTGTTCGGTCCGACCCTCGAGGAGCTCCGAGCCTTCACCGACCACCCCATCGTGATCACCGAGATCGGCGCCACCGAGAAGGGCGGCAACAAGGCCGAGTGGATCACCGGGATCCTCGACGCCGTCGCCGGGCGCGACGACGTGATCGGGCTGATGTGGTTCGAGATCGACAAGGAAGCCGACTGGCGGATCGTCAGCTCTCCGGAGGCACAGGCGGCGTTCGCCGAGGGCGTGTCGGACGACGCCATCTGGGGTGTCCCGCGCGGGGGTCGATCGACCCGTGAGCTGGTCGCGGCGCTGCCGCCGATCAACTGACGGCGTTGCGCACTGCTGTGGCCACCGCCTGGGCGGCGAGGTCCGCGACCAGATCGACTCGCGTCTCGACCTCGCCCGTGGCCAGAACGAACAAGGCGTCGCCATCGACCTGGGTGTGCGGGGGCTGAACGCTGCGTGCGATACCGGTGTGGGCCAAGTCGGCGGCCCGGCACGCCTCGGGTTTGGTCAGCCGGGCATTGGTGACCACGCAGCCGATGGTCGTGTTCGCTCGTTCCTCCCCGGGCTCCCAGGCGGCGATGTCCTCGATGGGGGCCGAGGGGTATCTCGGCGCGTCATCCGGCGCGGAGGATCCTGCGAGAACGGTCCCGTCCGCCGCAATGACATCACCGAAAGCGTTCACGGCCATGATCGCTCCCACGACGAGTTCGCCGTCGGAGCAGACGGCGGTGCCTTGACCTCCGGGAACGCGGTAAGGACGACCTGCGGCCTTGCCCACGGTGCACCCTCGTCCCACCCCGACCCGACCGTCGATCGGCTCGGCGGCGGTGGCCGCATCGCACGCGGCGCGGCCGGCATCGGGCCCTGGGCGCTGGTGATCCGGTGAGGTGATGTCGTAGACGACCGCTGCACCGACGACGGGGATGACGACGTCGGAGAGCTCGAGCCCTCGCCCCTGCTCGACGCACCACTGCACGACCCCATCGGCCGCGGCGAGCCCGAAGACGCTGTTGCCGCAGAGCACGACGCCGTGGCATTCGACGCCGGAGCCGGTGGGTCCGAGCGCCGCCGCCTCACGGGTTCCGGGGGCGCCCCCTCGCACGGCGATCGCACCGAGGCTGCCCGCCGGCGGAAGTATGACGGTGATCCCGGTGGCCGCCGTCTCGTCGGTCCACGTTCCCACCAGCACTGAGTCGAGTCCGCACGCCATCGACGCTCCTCCTGTCGGTCGTGATGGAGCGAGGTCCGCTGATCGGACCCGTCCGCCAAGAACGATAGAAAGACCTGCCATGCCCGAGGGTCACACCATCCACCGTTTGGCGCGAGAGTTGCGACGAGCCTTCGCTGGGAATCCGGTGCGGGCCTCGTCACCTCAGGGGCGTTTCGCGGACGGGGCGGCGATGATCGACGGTTCGACGCTCGTCGCAGCGCACGCCCACGGCAAGCACCTGGTCGTCGAGTTCGAGACCGAGTTGCTGCATATCCACCTCGGGCTCATCGGCAAGTTCCGACCTGCACGCGGCGAGCCGCCCCGCGACACGATCCGCCTCCGGTTGGAGCGACCCGACGCGGTGTTCGATCTCACGGGACCCCAGGACTGCCGGCTGATCGATCCAGCCGAGTACGCGGCCATCACCGACCGGCTGGGGCCCGATCCGTTGCGACGGGGCGCACGTCGCGCGGATTTCGTCGACGCGCTCACCCGGCGTCGGGCACCGGTCGCGGCGGCGTTACTCGACCAGGCCGTCATCGCCGGAATCGGCAACGTCTACCGGGCGGAGCTTCTGTTCCTTCTCGGCATCGACCCACGCCGACCGGCCAACCTCGTCGACGAGCAGAGCGCGGGCGAGCTCTGGAACCTGACCAGGAACCAGCTGCGACTTGGTGTTCGGCTCGACCGCATCGTGACGGTCAGCCAGGCGGATTCGGGTCGCAGCCCCGGTCGCCTGGCGCGCGAGGACGCTCTGTACGTGTACAAGCGCCAGGACCTTCCGTGTCGGAGGTGCGGCACGCCGATCAGCATCGGAGAGGTGGGCGGCCGGTCCTGCTGGTGGTGCTCGAGCTGTCAGGTCTGACAGACGGGGCACCACGTGGTCGATCGCGCGTCGATCACCCTGCCGCGGAGCTCTCCGCCACACCTGAAGCACTCCTCGCCCGCTCGGCCGTAGCAGGCCAGGTGGAACTGGTTGGAGCCCTCGCCGGCCATGCTCCGGTAGTCCCGCAGGGTGGTCCCGCCGCGATCGAGACCGAGTTCGAGGACGCGCCGAATCTCCGCGAGCAACACGGTCGCGCGCTCCACGGAGATACGGCGCAGCGCTGGATTGATGCCTGCGCCGAAGAGCGCCTCATCGGCGTAGATGTTTCCGACGCCCGCCACGGGGCGCTGACTCAAGAGCTGGGTCTTGAGCCGCCGCCGGCCGCGCATTCGTTCCCACAGTTGCCGACCGTCGAACGAGAGATCGAACGGCTCGGGACCCATGTCGCGCAGTGTTGGAATCGCGTCGTGATGACCTCGGCGGATGACGTGAATCCGCCCGAAGCGTCTCACGTCGCGGAAGAGAAGTCGGCTGCCGTCGTCGAGCTCCCACCACGCACGGAGGTAGGGATCGTCGAGGTCGTCGGGTTCTGTGCTCGACCGCAGCTGTCCGGTCATGCCCAGATGGACGACGAGATCACGTCCATCGTCGAGCTCGACCATGAGGTACTTACCCCGACGTCCGACCTCCACCACCCCGGCCCCGGTCACCTCCCGCGCCGGCGTGAACTTGGAGGACTCGTGGCTTCCCGCCTCTCGAAACCGGCGGCCAGCCAGGCGGGGAGCCAGCTGCCGACGAATCGTCTCGACCTCGGGCAGCTCGGGCACGGCCACACCCTACGCAGCCAGTGCGGTTGGTAGCTTCGCCGGCGATGAGTCGCCCGCGCCGCGCCACGCCGCACCTCGCCACCGCGACGGCGCTCACAGGAGCATTTCACGAGGGGTTCGACGACCTCCGACGCGAGCTCGACATCGTCGACGAGTTCCCGCCCGATGCCATGGACGAGGCGAGCGCGCCACGGCCTGTCGGACAGCGTGCCGGCGCCGAACCGATCGACGCTCGCGATCTTCCGCTGGTCACGATCGATCCGCCCCACTCCCTCGATCTCGACCAGGCCTACGCCGCCAGGCGCACCGGAGAGGGGTACGAGATCTCGTACGCCATCGCCGATCCAGCCGCGTTCATCCGGCCAGGCGGGCCGCTCGACCAGGAGACCCGGCGCCGGGGCGTCACCATGTACGCACCGGATCGCAACACCCCGCTCCACCCGCGCAGCCTGAGTGAGGACTCGGCCTCGCTCCTCGAGGGTCGTGACCGTCCCGCCGTGTTGTGGACCATCCGCCTCGACGAGCAGGGACGCCGAACCGACTCGCGGCTCCAACGAGCGCTGGTGCGGTCGCGCGAGAAGCTGTCGTACGCCACAGCTCAGCAGCGCATCAACGCGGGGACCGCAGACAAGTCGCTCCGGCTCCTGGCCGAGATCGGGCAGAAGCGCGATGCGCTCGAACGAGAACGCGGTGGCGTCAGCCTCCGGCTACCGAGCCAGGAAGTCGTCTCCACCGACGGCGGTTACGAGCTCCGCTACGACCAGTCGCTGGCGGTCGAGGACTGGAATGCTCACATCTCTTTGCTCACCGGGATGGCGGCGGCCGACCTGATGCTCGACGCAGGGGTCGGTCTGCTCCGAACCCTTCCGCCGCCACCGACCGACACCTTGGCCCAGGTGCGTCGGCATGGACTCGCGCTCGGCATCGACTGGCCGGAAGGCCTCAGCTACCAGGAAAGGGTGCGCTCGCTGCGTCACGAGGTGCCCGAGCATGCGGCGCTTCTGGCGTTCGCCGTGCGGGCGTTGCGAGGTGCCGGCTATCTGGCGCTCGACGGCGCCGCCACCGACGAGACCATCCACTGGGCAATCGGCGCCGACTACGCCCACGTGACGGCTCCGCTCCGCCGGGTGGGCGATCGCTTCGCCAACGAGTGCGTTCTTGCCATCTGCGCCGGCGAGACCTCACCCGCGTGGGCGACGGAGGGGATCGCGGAGATGCCCGGGGTCTTGGGTCGGGCCCGCCGTCGTGAGCGCGCCCTCGACCGCGGGGTGGTGGATCTCGCCGAGGCACTGCTCCTGGCCCATCGGGTCGGCGAGACGTTCGCTGCCAATGTGACGACGGAACGGCGCGACGGTCAGGTCACCATTCAGATCCGCGATCCCGCCGTTGCCGCGACCTGTCGTTCGGACGCGTCTCCCGGCGACGTGATCGACGTGCGACTCACCGAGGCGGACCCGGAGGCCCGTCGGGTGTTGTTCGAGGCCCTCTGAGCAGTCCGCTCAGCGGAACTTCGGCGGGCGCTTCTCGAGGAACGCGTTGACCGCCTCCCGATGTTCGTCGGTCACGTACGCGGTGCGCAGGGCGGCCAGCTCGCGGGCCTGGACCGTACGGAGATCGGTCTCGGCGCCGTTGGCGGTGAGGAGTTCTTTGGTGAGCTGCACGCTGGGCGGCGCGTTCTCCGCGTAGCTGCGGGCCCGAGCGATCGCGGCGTCGACGACGTCGTCGGCCACGGCGTCCACGAGGCCCAGCTCCAGGGCCTCCGCACCGAGGATCGTCCGACCGGACAGCGCCAGATCCGACGCGTTGCCCCACCCGCAGCGCTGCACGAGATAGTGGCTCGACGCGAGTTCGGGCACCACGCCCATCTTCACGAAGCGACAGGAGAGCTTGGCGTCGGGGTGAGCGACGAGAAAGTCCATCGACAAGGTGAGGGTGAGACCGACGCCGATCGATGCACCGTTGATGGCTGCGACGACCGGCTTGGACGAGCGCATCAGCTCGACCCAGTCGATCCGCTCCCGCTCGGGAGCGCTCGAATCGGCCGACTCGCCGTCGAGTTGGCTGGCGAACACCTCTCCGATGTCAGCACCGGCGCAGAACGCACGCCCCGCTCCGGTGACCACGAACGCGCCGACGGCGGGGTCGTCGTTGCCCGACGTGAACGCGTCCTCGAGCTCGAGGTTCATCTGCGGCGTCCAGGCGTTGAGCCTGTCCGGCCGGTTCAGGGTGATCACGCGGATCTCGTCGCGATCCTCCACCAGGATCTGCTCGTCGGCCATCGCTCACTCCTCGACTCGGTGCCCGGTCGAGGCTAGGCGGTGTGAATCGCTCAGGCGGCGGGCCCGTACCGGCGCTCGGCCTCGACCCGGCCCTCGGGGCACGAGGCGGTGTAGGGGCACCACCCGCACAGTGGACCGGTGCGGGTGGGGAACTCGTCGCCGTCGATGGCGACCCCGATCTCGCTCCAGGTCGTGGCGTGCCTGTCCACCGCGGAAGAGATGGCCTCCTCGTCACGGGCTCGATCCACATTGGTACCGGTGAGGTACATGAGGCGCACCTCGTCGACCGGCTGGTCGCTGGCCTCGAGAGCGGCGGCATAGAGCCACACCTGGTCAAGCTTGTCGTCGAGGTATCGAGGGGTCGGAGCCCGGCCGGTCTTGTAATCGGTGACGCGCATTCCGTTGGGCGTGCGCTCCGTCCGGTCGACGACCCCCACGAACGGCACCCCGGCGAGAGCGACCTCGAGACGCTGCTCCCGCTCGGCGACGTCGACGGAGGTGGGATCCTCCATCTCGAAGTAGTTCTCGATCAGCCGCCACGCCTGCCAACGCACGCCACGCTGGGACGCCTCGTCGAGGAGGAGGGCGACGAAGTCCTCGTCGTCTGCCACCTCGGGCCACAGCTGCCTGGCCAGACCTCGGGCCTCCTCGAGCGTGCGCTGCGATGGGCTCTTGGTCATCAGCTCCTCGAGCACTCGGTGCACGAAGGTGCCGACCAGCGCCGGAATGCCCTTGGGATCGGGAAGGCGATCGAGGTAGCGGTGCTTCCACCGGCGCGGGCACTGACGAAAGGTCGACGCCGAACTCGGGCTCAGGTGGCGAAGGCCACGTTCATCCACGACTCCGGTCGACGGGAGGTCCTCGGCGGGAGGCAGCGGAGCCCCGGAACTGGTGGATGTCATGGCCCGATTGTGCATTCGGGGTGGGACACCCGCGCGGATGTCACCTGCGTTGTATCCGTCGCCACAGCAGGATCAACACGACGAGCCCGCCCGCCGCACCAGCGAACGCGGCGGGTGGCAGACGACGGTCGAGTGGTGGTGCTGCGCGGGGCAGCGCGCGACGCGTTGGGCCGGGCGCGGGATCGGCGTCGACGGCAGGGGCTGTCGCCGCCGCATCGACCGGTTCGATGGGATCGCCGGGCAGACCGACGAGCCGTGGGCCCTCGCTCGGGCGTGGTCGCTTGGGGTCGTACCCCGCCATGAACACCTCCTGGGGGGAGACTACCGCCGCCCACCGTGACGCCGGACGCCGGACGCCGCCCGGTGGCGGGCGCGGGACGCGAGCCTCAACCCCGTTCGACGAGGGACCCGAACAGAGCGTCGAACTGGGACGCCGACTCAGCGGCGCCCGGCCGCTTGCCGAGTTCTCGGAGAGGTACCGATTGCGCCGATGCCTCGGCGATCGCAGCTCGGTGCTGGATGATGGGGAGAACCGCGTCGCCGAACCGTTCGGCGATCTGTCCGTTCCAGTAGGTGTTGTCCCGCGTGCGGCCAAGCCGGTTGACGACGATCCCTGCGAGGGTCGGCGTCCCCTGGCGAGTGGAGACCTGAGAGATCGTGTTGATCATCAGATCCACACCGTCGGCTGCCCACGCTGCCGGTTCGGTCACGACGATCGCCCTGTCGGCCGCGAAGAGCCCATTGACGCACAGAAGTCCGAGAGACGGCGGGCAGTCGATCAGCACGACGTCGTGGTCCACGCCGGCGAGGGCGGTCCGCAGCCGGTCCTGAGCCCCGATCGGATCACTCGCGAGCAGGGGCTCGCGCTGCGCCAGCCGCGGCGTGCCGGGGACGAGGTCGGGCGCGCCGATCTCGCTCGGCCAGTTGGAGGCGATGATGGCATCAAGAGCCGAGCCGGCCCTGGCGACCGCCAGCGCATCATCGATGTCGGGCGACGCCGACCACACGGCCAGCCCGCTCGAGGCGTTTGCCTGCGGATCCAGATCGACGACGAGCACCCGCTTCCCCGCGGCAACCGCTGCCTCGGCGAGCCCGAGCGTCACCGTGGTCTTCCCCACTCCACCCTTTTGATTCACCACGGCGTAGCTGCGCATCGGCACAGGCTAACGCCGCGCCCGGCTCCACCCGCGAGGTCCCGGTGGGTCAGGCGCGCAGGTCGAGACCGCAGAGAGCGGCCGCCGCGACGAGACGCCCGCGCGCCGGCGGACCCACTCCCTCTTCGATCTCTCCGACAGCGCGAAGAAGGGCCTCGCGAGCCGTCGGCGCGTCCAGATCATCGTCGAGCGCGAGCCGAACCTCATCCACCACTCCGCCGCGACCAACCGGTTCGGCTCCACCGGCGGCCACGATCATTCGATCCAGATCGGCCTGCGCCGCGGGGGCTTCCTCGTCGAACCACTCGTAGTCGGTCCGGTAGTGGTGGGCCATCAACGCGAGTCGGATGGCGCGTGGATCCACCTGCTGACGAAGGTCGGAGACGAACACCAGGTTGCCGAGCGACTTCGACATCTTGGTCCCCTGGTAGGCAACCAGCGCGGCATGCACCCAGTAGGTGGCGAAGGTCTCGTCGGTGATGCTCTCGCTCTGCGCGATCTCGCACTCGTGGTGGGGGAAGATCAGGTCGCCTCCACCACCGTGGATGTCGATGGTGGAGCCGAGCGCCGCCATTCCCATCGCCGAACACTCGATGTGCCAGCCGGGTCGTCCGGGGCCGAACGGCGAGTCCCACACCGGCTCGTCCGACGCCGACGGCATCCACAACACGAAGTCCAGAGGGTTTCGCTGCTTGGGGTCGTCGGGGTTCCCGCCCCGCTCCCTCGACAGCTCGATCATCTCGTCGGAGGTGTATCCGGAGAGCTTCCCGAACCCGTCGAAGGTCGTGACGTCGAAGTATGTGGTGCCCTGGACGGTGTAGGTGTGTCCGCCGTCGCGAAGCCGTTCGATGAGGTCGACGATCTCGTCGATCGATTCGGTGGCCCGTGGTTCGTGGGCAGCCGGGCGGGTGTCGAGGGCGACCATGTCCGCCGCAAACCGCGCCATCTCCGCTTCGGCGAGCTCGAGGAAGTCCACGCCGAGCTCGCGCGCTTTGGGGAGGATGCTGTCGTCGACGTCGGTGTAGTTGCGCACCAGCTCGACCGTGTGGCCGAGGTCTTCGAGTCGCCGGATGATGAGGTCGTAGGCCAGGTAGGTGGCCGCGTGCCCGAGATGCGTCGAGTCGTACGGGGTGATCCCGCACACGTACATCCTCACGTGGTCGGGGAGGTCGAGGTCGACGACGCGTCGCTGGGCGGTGTCGTAGAGGCGCATGGTCACGGGTGCGAGACGTTCCCCTTCACTCCCTCGGGCGGACGCCCCACTGTAGGACCCCGAGTCCCATCCAAGCCTGAATCGACAGAGGACGGCCAAACGACAACCTGAACAGCCATGGCGGTGGATGATCGCTCAAATGGGAGTGCGGCCCGTGTGGAGGTACTCTCCCGCTGAATGCGGCGACGCGACGACGAAGCGATGCTCGACAGGGTCGAGCATTTTCGGGCGAGGCGTCGTCTGTCGGGTCTCGACACCCGTCTGCTGGACGAGGTCGTCGATGTGATCGGCAACGAGGGCCACGATCCGGCGGAGTACATCACGTCGCTGTTCGACGAGCACCAGGTGGTGTTCTTGGGCGAGCACGCGCCGAGTCGTCAGGCCGGTCGGTTCCTGCAGGAGTTGGTACCCGAACTCCAGGCCGCTGGTGTGTGGTGTCTCGGGATCGAGTTCGCGTGTGTCGACGATCAGCCGATCTTGGACGCGCTGTTGATGGCGCCGCGCTTCGACGAGTCCTTGGCCAGGTCGGCCGTGTTTCGGTGGGGGCTGCGGCACCATTTCGCATATCGCGAGTACCTCGACGTGTTGCGAGCTGCGTGGGAGGTCAACCAGAACAAGGATCCGATGGCGCCGATGTTCCGTGTGGTCGCGCTCGACTACGACATCGACGTCGACGCGGTGACCCGGTCTGCGGATCTGCGTTCCCCCTACGCCTGGGAGCATCTGCGGCCCCGCGGATCGGCAGCTCGGCACATGGCCGCTGTGGTCCTGCGCGAGTTCGTCGAACGCGACCATCGTGCATTGGTCGTCACCCGGACGCAGCACGCGCTGACGAGGCTGCGGCGCGTCCCCCACCACATCTGCGACACCGTCGACTGTGAGCTGATCGACGGTCACGTGGTCGGTGCTGCCAACCACGTGTACGCCACGATCGCCGATCGCGCGGCCACGGTTCTGATCCATCAGCCGCTGCCGGCCGATGGCGAGCTCGGCGACTTCACCCTGGTCGCCGACGGCGTGCTCGACGCGGCGTTCGCACGGCCGAACGGACCCAAGTACCCGGTGGCGTTCAATGTCCGATCGGGGACTCTCGGTCATCTGGCCTGCACCACCGCGGCCGATCGCGGCGAGCTCTCGACGTGGGCCAACGGATGGGTCTTCCTCGACAGCATCGATCGGCTGGCGGCACCCACTCCGATTCACGACGTCGTCACCGACGAGACCCTCGACGAAGCCCGGTGCTACTCGCTCGACGCGGCGCTGCGTTCTCCCGAGTCGACGCCGGACGACTTCGCCGCCGCGGTCGCCACGAACGCTGCGGCCGCCGAGTTGGGCTGGACGCAGATCATCTGACGACGAGCGGCGGGAGCCAGAGGACGAACTCGGCTCCAGATCCCGGCTCACTGCGAACGGTGAGGCGGCCGTCCATTGCCACCGCCAGCTCGTGGGAGATCGCGAGGCCGAGGCCCGATCCACCGAGGTGGCGGGTGCGGGCCGCGTCGGCTCGGTAGAACCGTTCGAAGATCCTCTCGACGTCGGGTGCATCGATGCCGCTCCCGGTGTCGAGCACCGAGATCGTCACCCATTCCGGTGTCGAGGCGAGGGCGACCGTCACC
>CAYUBX010000054.1:8997-10749 GCA_964443165.1 uncultured Acidimicrobiales bacterium | reverse complement strand
CCGATCTCTACAGCCGCAAGTGGTCTCTGGTCGCGTCCTACGTCGTGATGGGCGCGGCGATGACGCTCGGTCCGATCACGCCGGTGTTCGGCATCCTCTTGGTGTGGCAGGTGCTGTGGGGAATCGGGTGGACCCTTCAGAGCGGCGCGGACACCGCGTGGATCACCGACGAACTCGCTGCGACCGGCGACACGGAGCACTCCGTCGACCGGTTGATCGTGCGGCACTCGATCCGGCGGTCCTTCGGTCTCCTGGTCGGGCTGCCCCTCACGGCCGCGGTTGGAGCGTGGAGCCTCGAAGGAGCGATGGTGCTGCTCGGCGCACTGAGTATGGGCGCCGGGGTGGTGTTCGCGATCGCGATGGAAGAGCAGGGGTTCGAGCCGACGACTCCGTCGGAACGCGGACGCTGGGCAGACGCGTTCGGAGTCTGGCGCGACGGGGCCCGGATCGTGGCTCGCTCGCCGATGCTGCGAATCGTGGTGGGCACGATGGTCGTGATCGGAGCCGCAGACGAAGCGATCGACCGGCTCGACGTCTTGCGCCTCGTTCAGCTCGGGCTGCCGGATTTCGCCGAGGAAGAGGCCGTCGTCTTCTTCGGCGTGGTCTGGGTCGCGATGACAATCCTGAACATCCCGGTGATGGTGTGGCTGTCCAACCGGCTGGAGTCGGCGCCCGATCGACGGGCCGCGCAGCTCGTCCAGCTCCTGCTCATGCTGTCGGCGATCGGGGTGGTCGGGCTGGCGCTGTCGCCTGCCTTCGCGACCGCGTTGATCGGCTGGACGGTGCGCGACATCGCCCGCGAGGTACTGGAGCCGCTCGGCGTGGGGCTCGCCAACCGTCACGCCGAGTCGGAGGTGCGCGCAACCGTGATCTCGTTCCGCGGGCAGGCTGAAGCAGTCGGCGAGGTGATGGGCGGGGTCCTACTGGGCACGCTGGCCCAGCTGACGACGGTTCCCATCGCACTCACTGCCGCCGCGGTGCTGCTGGCTGTCGCCGCTGTGCCATACCAGCGGGCAGCGGCGGGATCGACGAGTTGAGTCACTTCGGTGTCTGACACCGAAGTGACTCAACTTGGTGGTGCGACCGGGCTAGACCTCGCGACCGAGGAACGCCGCGAGCTGATCAGCAGCGGAGACTCCATCGGGAGCCTGCTGTTCCGCGCCGAAGGGCGCACCCTCGGGACCGCGGAACGAGTCCTGGATCGCCTTCTTCGAGTTCTCGAGCAGCTGGCCAGCGAGCGCAGGGTTGAGATCCGTGCTCTGGCCAGTGGCCTTGGCGAGATCCCAGGCGTGCTGGAAGGTGTCGGTGGTGGCCAGCCCCATGAAGGCGAAGCCCGGCATCTCACCGAACGGCAGGTTGTAGGTCTTCTCGAGGGCACCCTCCGCAGAGAACGCCTCGACCAACGCACCGCTGGCCGCGTCGTACGCGGCGACGAAGTCGCCCGCAGCGTGGTCGGCCTCGGCAGGTGGAGGAGTGCCCGCGACACCGGCGGTGAAGAAGCCCGCACCGCCCACGAGGTGGTTGATCAGGCCGGCGACATCCCACGACGCGCAGGGGGTGGGATCGGTCAGCTGCGACGCATCGACGTTGGCCATGACGTCCTTGACGGCAGCGACCGCCATCTCCAATGGCTGAGTGCTCATGAGGTCTCCTCTGTGGTCTGCTGCGGCGCAACCTAACAGTGGCGTGGGACACTGCCGCCTACCTGAGAGGTCATGGAGATTCCCGATGAGCGACGAGATTCAGCAGCTC
>CAYUBX010000054.1:0-8987 GCA_964443165.1 uncultured Acidimicrobiales bacterium | reverse complement strand
AGCGTGAAATCCAGCGGCTCGTGGCGACGTATTGCCACTTGGTCGACTTCGGCGACGCACCGGCGATCGCCGACCTCTTCACCGAAGGTGGGAAGTGGCACTCGGCCGAGGTTGTCATGGACGGTCGCGACGAGATCCGTGCGGGCTTTACTCGTCGCCAGGCGGTCACCCGTCGACAGTCGCGCCACCTCTGCACCAACCTGGTGATCCTGCTCGATGGCGACACCGCCACGAGCCTCTGCTACCTCGTCAACTACCGCCACGACTCGGAGTCGGGGGTCGCCGAGTCACCCGCGCCGGCGGGCATTCCGAAATACGTCGGTGAGTATCGCGATCGATTCGAGCGAACAGCGGAGGGCTGGCGCTTCTCAGACCGCCGCTTCGATCTGGCTTTCCTGCGCCCCAGCGCTCACTGAGTCGAGCTCCGCCAACCGGCCGCGGGCGCCGGCGCTCATCTCGTCACACAGGGCCCGCACCTTCGTGCTGGCTGTCTTCTCGTGACACCACGGGAGCACCGCGTGAACCGCGCACGCCGCTGCGGCGCCGAACAGGCTGCGAGCGAAGTGGGTCGCCACCTTGAAGTGTTCCCAATAGGTCTCGTCGACCGAGGCGGGATGTTCGGTGAAACGCTGCCGCAGTGCCATGACATCGAAGGTAGAAGGTCCGCCCGAGCATGTGTTTGCCGATAATGCGCCATTTCGGCATCGTCTGGGAAAGATTCTCTACGAATGAGCTGATTTGAGCAGTAACCTTCGATTGTGGACCTCGTTGATCGGAAAATCCTCCAATTGCTCCAGTCCGATGCCTCTCTCAATACGAGAGAGCTCGGCGAGCAGGTCGGCCTCACGCCCACCCCGTGCTGGCGTCGGGTGCAGAACCTCGAGAAGCAGGGGGTCATCGAGCGGCGCGTTGCGCTTCTCGACCCCGAGCAGCTCGGGCTCAGCATCACCGCGCTGGTCAACATCCGGACGAACCAGCACTCGGCCGCGTGGCTCGCCGACTTCCAGGCCGCGATCGCTGACCTCCCCGAGATCGTCGAGGCGGTACGGACCAGCGGGGAGACCGACTACCTCCTACGAGTGGTCGTGCCAGACATCGCTGCGTATGACGACTTCTACAAGCGGCTCATCGAGAGGGTCGAGCTCTACGACGTCCGGACGGTGTTCGTCATGGAGGAGCTGAAGCGAACGACGGAGCTGCCGCTCGACTACGTCGACTTCGCCCCCGGCTGATCAGGAAGCAGCGCCGGTGAGTACCGCGGCCGCGTAGTCGGCCGCCACGGCGGCCCGGGCGGCGAGCCCATCCCCGTCTGCGCTCGCGATGGGATGCTCGATCACTGCGAACGGATGGTCGGGCATGCCCTGGACGCGCGCCATCAGCTCGGCGGCATCGACGAAGGCCGACGTCATCACCGAGACGGCGGGGATGCCCCGGAGTTCGGCGGTCACGGAGTCGTGCAGACTGCACGACGAGCAGCTGCCTCAGTCACCGACGCCGCTGAGCACGGCGTCCCACCCCATCGCCTCGGCCATGAGGTCGGCTTCGGCGGGGGCGCTGTAGTTGGACTTCACCCTGCGGATGACGGTGGCGACACCGTGATCACGTTGGAAGGCCTCGGCGAGCAGGTCGAAGAACGGCACGGTGTTCTCCTTGCCGTTGCTGATCACACCGATCGTGGTGCCCTCGAGGGTGGCGAGGCGCGGCGCGGGTTCGCCAGCTGCAGCTCTCTGCTCGTGACTCGGGTCGAGCAGTTCCATCTACGGCACCTCACAATCCACGCAGGCTCCGACCGCCACTGTGGCAGCTCGGCTCTTCGTTCCCAACCAGGGCGGGATGACGGCCCCGAACCCGCCGGCGGGTCCGCCGGCTGCGACGAGCAACAAGTGGTCGGGCGCCTGGAGCGCGGGATACTCCCGCTCGCCCCGGTCCTTGACCACCGAGCCCTTCCCGACGTCGGCCCACTGCTTCCGCTTGACCACCGCCCGCTCGAACACGCACTCCTGGATGTCCTGCTTGCTCCAGCTCGCGGCGGCAAAGTGACTGCGGAGCTGAGGCGGCAACACCACGGTGAAGTTGCCGGGCCAGATCGAGTAGTTGAGCTGGCTGCTCCGGATCTCGGCGGCGATCGTCTCGGAGATTTCGCGCGGGTCGGTGGTCCACTCGTTCATGAACTGCCGCGGCGCCATGGCGGCGACGGCCGTCACCGCCGAGACGTGCGGGTCGCCGAGCCGCTCCGCGGCGAGCGATTCCCACGGCGAGTTCTCCTCGTCCTCTGCGATGCAGTAGCTGAACTTGCCGGGGTGGCCCAGCGTGGAGCGGTCGATCTCGCCGGGACGCACGTCGAGGATGTTCATCAGCGCGAGGCGGATCGCCCGACCGACCGTCGCCGACGCCCGGTCGCTGTTACCGAGCACGTTGAACTCGGTCGTCATGTTGAGCTCGCGCCGGATCGGGCCGTTCACGATGAGGAGCGCCGCGCACCCACCGGTCGACGCGGTCGCGCCGTGAAGGAGAAACTGTTCCTGCAACATCGCCGTCATCGCTGTGACCACGAGAGGAAAGTGCGGCGGGGCGCACCCGGCCATCACCGCGTTGACGGCGAGCTTCTCGGCGGTGATCGCCCGCTCCCGTACGGGTTCGATGCCCACCAGATGATCGGGAGGCAGCATCGCCCAGTCGAGGCAGGCGTGAACCGCATCGGCAGTCGGCGGAACCACGGGAAGCCCGTCCGTCCACCCGCGCGAGTGGTAGAGGTCCTGCGCTTCGAACACGTCGGCGGCCTCGAGCCGCGCGGACTGAAGAACCATGCGGCAAGCGTATTCCGTTCCCAAGACCGCGCCCCATGCTGATGAGCGCGCTGGCGCGCTGTGGTGTGTCCGTAGGGTGGCCCGATGGCCGACCTGGGCAGGTCCTTCTGGAGGCTGTGGTCGGTCTTCACCGCATCGAACCTCGCGGACGGGCTGACGCTGGTCGCCTTTCCGCTCCTCGCGGTGTCGCTGACCGACGATGCCCGCTTGGTCGCACTCGTCGCGACCTTCCGGCTGCTGCCGTTCGTCGTCGTCGGACTGCCGGCCGGCGTGCTCCTCGATCGAATCGACAGGAGGCGCGCCGTCGCGTGGGCGCAGGTGGTGACGGCGAGCTCGGCTGCCGTGCTGGCCATCGCGGTCATCACGAACAACGAGTCGATCGCGCTCCTGTTCGTGATCTCGTTCACCGTCGGCCTCGGCGAGGTCATCACCGACAGCGGACTGCCGGCCATGGTGCGGACGGTCGTACGGAGCGAACAGCTGGAGGTCGCCAACTCCCGCATCTCGGCCACCCAGACCGTTTCCAACGTGTTCGTCGGGCCGCCCGTCGGGGCGCTGGCCTTTCAGGTCGACCCTGCGCTCGCGCTCAGCGCCCCGGCCGTGATGTACCTCGTCGCATCCGGGCTGCTGGCGCGGGCCACGGGCGACTTCCGGCCTGCCCCGAGCGCTCCAGCGGAATCACGACGGCTAGAACTCACCGCTGGCCTCCGCTACGTCTGGGGGCACAGCGTCCTGCGACCGTTGGCGCTGACGGTCGCCGTGTTCGCGTTCGTCGGCGAGGCGAACTGGGCGATCTTCGTGGTGCTGGCCACCGAGCAATTCGGCTTCAGCGAAGTGGAGTACGGATTGCTGCTCGCTCTCGATGGGTTGGCCTCGGTCGTGATGTCGTTCTTCGTCGCACGCGTCGTGCGCCGAACGAGTCACGCCACGAGCATGCGGATCAGCGTGGTGGCGTTCAGCGCATCGGCGCTGCTGTTCGGGTTTGGCACCGTCGCGGCCGCGGCCATCGTCGGTGTGCTCCTGAGCGGCGTCGCGGACCCGTCGTGGAACATCGTCAGCGCCACGGTCCGGCAGCGGCTCGTGCCGGACCACATCTTCGGTCGCACGATGACCGCCTATCTCGTGATCGCGTGGGGCATCCAGCCATTCGGCGCCGCGCTCGGAGGAGTGGTGGCCGAAGCCTGGGGGCCACAGTGGGTGTTCGTCGCGTCGGCGGTGGTCGTCGGATCGCTGCTCGCGTTTGCGCAACCCATGTTCCGCGAACTCGATCGCGCGATGCTGGCCGCCCGACACGTCGACCCCGAGTGAGACCTCATGCATCTCCCCCGCCCGTCCTCCCCGCGTATCCAGCCGATCCCGCGGGTCGCCGAGAAGGCGCGCGAAGCCATGGCCGGATCGGCAGCCAACGCCGTCAACGTGCTCGCGACCATGCACCACAACCGAACGATCTCGAAGGCCATCGGCGCCATGTCACAGGTGGTTCTCTTCGACGGCGGACTCTCACGTCGCGACGTGGAGCTCGCCGTCCTGCGGATGGGCTGGAACTGCCCGGCGGTCTACGAGTTCGGTCAACACACGCTGTTCGGGCGCGAGGCGGGGCTCACCGACGAGGAGATCTACCTCGTCACGCGACCAATCTCCCAGGGTGACTGGACCGACGCCGAGGCGGCGCTGCTCCAGGTGGTGGACGACCTCTACGCCGACGACTGCGTCTCGGATGCGACGTGGGCCGCCGCGACGCAGCACTTCGGCGTCGAGGAGATGATCCACCTCGTCGCCGCGGCGTGCCACTACCGAACGGTGAGCGCATTCCTCAACACCGCCGGTGTCGAACTCGACGACGGCGTCCCCAGCTGGCCCACCGCGCCGAACTCCTGACACGTCGCCGCGCCTGCCGCGGCGAACCGTCACCAGATCGCTACGAGTCGAGGAGCAGGCGGATTCCGCGGAAGCCGGGATCGATGAAGCCGCTGTGGGTCACGTGGCCGAAGAGTCCGGACACGGCGTCGCCGATCATGAGGGTTCCATCGGGTTCCCAGACGAGGACGTAGCGGTCGCCGAGGAACGAATGGCCGCCGAGCGCCGGGCCCGGGTACACGAGCACCGTCGACTCCGTCGTCGTGTCGACGAACACAACCGTGCGGCCGTCCCGGAAACCGACAAGGCCACCGCCCGGTGAGAGGCCGACGATCTGACGCGCCGCAACGTCCGCCTCGACGGGGAGCACCAGCTCCGAATCATCAATGATCGACGCGACGACCACCCGGCAGGAGGTTCCGCCGTCGCATCGCGTCGCGATATAGCGGCTCGCTCCGACCTGCATCGGAAGGCCCTCGAGCTCGCGGACCACCGAACCGTCGTCGTGACCCAGAACCAAGGCATCCCGGTCGGCCGTGAGGACCACGAGACCCAGAACCGAGTCACCGACGATCTCGGTGCCGGTCACGAGCGTCGGTCCCTCGCCCACCAGCCCGCCCGCCGGAGACAGATACACCACGAGTCCCGAGCGCTTGTGGTGCACGACGTAGCCCTCGCCGTCGGAGGCGGCGAAGAAGAGAGGTCCGTCATCGTCATCGACCAGGGCGCGATTGACGATCCCGTTGCCGTCGACGATGAACCACTCACCGGTGAAAGTCCTGGTGCCAGCAACGGTCGACGCTCCGCGGGCCTGGGGGAGGAAGCGCGCTGCGTCCCGCGGGAGAACGTCGATGATGCTTCCGTCCGATTCGATGGCGGCCATGCCGTTGGTGGTGTGGCCGACGAGCACGGTTCCCTCAGGGATGCCGGGCGGCTCCACGAACTCCGGCAGCTCGCTCAGACCGTCGAAGCGACCGACCACACCCTCGGGAACCCCGTCTGGCGTCAACGACGGGGTTGCATCGCCCGGATGAACGTCGTCGTTGCGAGAAGTGATCTCGTCGGGGTGTTCCTCGACGCCGACCGGGGTGAGCTCGTCGTCGGCCTCGGGTTCGACGATCGGCTCGGCCGCAACTTCTTCCTCGTCGGCATCGTCGCTCAGGATCGACCCGCCGATCCCGCCGATCCCGATGACCCCGATCACCGCAGCGAGCGCGAGGAACCACTTCCACCACGATCCGGGCTGACGCTCAGCGGTCGATGTCTCCTGCCATGACGACGACATGTCGTCATCGAGAAGCTGAACCTCGGCTAGATCGTCGGGCCCGCTCAGCACCACGGCACGACTGTAGGGGCTTGGGGTGAACGACTCAGCGGCCGGCCGCGGTCAAGGTTCGGCGTCGAACAGATGCCGGCCGAAGAACTCCAGGATCAGCTCGGCTCGCTGCACCCGATGGATGGGCGAACCGCTCCGGCTCAACTCGTGGTTCTCGCCGGGGAAGAGGTAGTACTCCACCTCCTTGCCCAAATCGTTCATGGCGTAGAAGAGCTGATCCGCCTGCTCGTGCGGGCACCGCAGATCCTCGTCGGAGTGGAGGATCAAGAGCGGGGTGTTGATCTGCTCGACGTACGTAATCGGCGAGATCTCGTGGAGATCGACGACGTCGTGGATGGGATGGGTGCCGAACCAGTAGATCTCGTCGATTCCTGCGATGTCGCTGGTGAGGTCGAGGGTGGCCAGGTTGTTGACTCCCCGCTCACTACACGCCGCACGGAACCGATCGGTGTGCGAAACGATCCAGCTGGTCATGTAGCCGCCGTAGCTCCCGCCGATCACGCCGAGCCGGTCCGGGTCGATGAAGGGGAACTGCTCCAGCGCGGCGTCGGTGACCGCCATGCAGTCGTGGTAGTCGAGCGAGCCCCAGCCAGGTCCGCCGAGGTTCTTGCCGCGAATCGCCCGGCCCCACTCGTTGTCGCGCCCCGAGCCTCCACGCGGGTTGCTCATCACCACGACGTACCCCGCTCGCGCCTGGATCTGGGCTTCATCGAAGAAGAAGTCCCCGTACTGAGCGAACGGCCCGCCGTGGATGTTGAGGAGCATCGGGTAGGTCTGCTCTGGATCGAAGTCGGGAGGGAGGTAGATCCAGGCATCGACCTCGTTGCCATCGCTCATGGCGACGAACCGCTGGGACTGCACCGGCCGCGCCGACGATGTGAAGTTGTCGGTCACGAACGTGAGGCGTGTCTCGACCTCGTCGCGACGCATGAACAGCTCGCCAGGGGTCGTCGGATCCTCTGCGACGAACGCCACGGTGTCGCCCACGGAAGACACGGAGGTCACCCACCTGTCGCCGCCCGCGATCTCCTCGACCTGACCGTCGGCCGAGACGGCACACAAGCGCTCGCGACCTCGATCGGAGACGAGACCCAGCATCCGATCGTCGCGCCACACCGGCGAGACCGGCGCGGGGAACTGGTTCCAGTCGCGGCTGTCGTCGCTCCACCACCGAACCGAGCCGTCGACGGGATCGAGCAGGCCCAGGCGCGCGTTGTAGGGGAAGAGCGATCCGTCTGCGGACCCGACCACCGCGACTCGCCCGTCGGCTGCAACCGCGGGGAGGCTGAACGTGCCGACCCGGTCGGTGAGGATCTCCGGCTCGGGACCGTCGAGCGACACGCGCACGATGTCGGAGACGAACATCGCCCGCACCTTGGGGTCGACAAGGCCGCACAGCAACCCGGTCGAGTCGGGCAGCCAGGCCGGTGACTCGTAGTCCCCGCCGCCGTGGCCATCGGTCACGTCGCGGGGAGCTGCCGAACCGTCGCTGCGGACGACATGGATGTGCGACGGACGGTCGACGATGACGCCAGCGCCATTGACCCGGTAGAGGCGACGGTCGATGCGGCGTGGCGGGCGACGATCGGGCTCGTCGCTGTCGTAGTGGTCGCCCCTCGCCCGAGAAGCGAACGCGATCCATTTACCGTCAGGCGAGAAGCAGGGGTCGACGATCGCCTCGTCGCGCTCACACAACAGGCTCGCCTCGCCGGGCCCGTCGACACTCAAGAGGTAGAGGGACGACGTGGTCTTGCCCGCTGCGTCCTTCCGTCTCGACGAGGTGAACGCGAGCGATCTGCCGTCGGGCGCCCACCTCGGTGAACCGTCGTTCTCCTCGCCGGCGCTGACAGGCCGTGGCAGCGCGCCCCCGCGCGTGTCGATCAACCACACACGACTGCGATAGCGGTTGGCCGCACCGTCGACCCTCGTGACCACATAGGCCACCTGGGACTGGTCTGGCGATACCTGCGGATCCGAGACCCAGGCGAGATCGTTGATGTGAGCAGGTTCCATCGCCGCACAGTAGCGACGGGGTGGAACGCCTCAGAGCGCTGTAACGATCTCCACCGCTCGGGTCACTCCATCCTCGGTGTTCAAGTCATGAACGTCGGCTCGAAGCACCGCCGCGATCTCGCGAGTGCCGAGGTCGCACTGCGCATTGCGGCGAGATCTAGTTTCTCTCGAAGATCGTGCCGACACCTCCGAGGAGGGAACCCTCGCCGTCGGTGCGTCCGAAGTTGCCGCTCTGCAGCACCCGGTCAGCGACCCGGCTGAAGGGCAGCGACTGAAGCCACACCCATCCAGTGCCCGAGATGGTGGCGAGGAAGAGACCCTCGCCGCCGAACACCATCGACTTCAGGTTGCCCGCTCGCTCGATGTCGTATTGGAGCTGCGGCTGCATGGCGACCAAGCAACCCGTGTCGACCTTGACGGTCTGGTTGTCGAGGTAGATCGACTTGATCGATCCGCCGGCGTGCAGGAAGACCTTCCCGTCTCCGGTGACCCGCTGAAGGATGAAGCCCTCGCCACCGAAGAAGCCGGCGCCGATCTTCTGCTGGAACGCGATGTCGAGCTTGGTACCCAGGGCGGCGCAGAGGAAGCCGTCCTTCTGCACGATGATCTCGCCGCCGATCTCATCGAGGTCGATGGGGATGATCTTGCCGGGATAGGGCGCTGCGAAACCGGCGCGCACCTTGCCGGGGTTGCCCGTGTTGGTGAAGTGGGTGAGGAAGAGCGACTCGCCCGTGATCGCCCGCTTGCCGGCCGACTTCAGCTTCCCCCACATCCCCTGATCGGGATCGGAGCCGTCACCCATCTTGGCTTCGAAGGTGATGCCGTCCTCGATGAACATCATCGTGCCGCCCTCGCCCACGACCGTCTCGCCGGGGTCGAGTTCGATCTCGACGTACTGCAGGTCGTCGCCGAAGACCTCGTAGTCGTGCTCGTGGCTGTTCTGTGTGGGCATGTCCACCTGCGGGGCTCTGGGC
>CAYUBX010000053.1:6473-10896 GCA_964443165.1 uncultured Acidimicrobiales bacterium | reverse complement strand
CCGGCGTGAGGTCCTCCGCCTCGACCGGTACCTCGACGTCACCCATGCCAACCCCTCCACGAATCGTGCGTGGACTGTAGGGCGAGTCGCACCCCGCCCTCGACCACACCACGGTCCAACGGATGCCGCGACGGCAGCCCACTCGCGGTGGTGCGCGCTGGGGTACGGTCAGCCGGCGAACGAACGGGGAGCTGCCATGTCGAAGTTGGTCGACGACCCTCGGGTCGATCCGAGGCTGAAGCGGATGTTCGGCAAGATGCCTGTTCCGGCTGGACGCGACATGGAGAGCCGGGACGAAGTCCTCGCGGCCAACCACGGTGAGAAGGCCGTCGCGGCGCGTGCCGTGATGGCCAAGTTCGCCGAACGAATGGACAGCGAGGACGTGGCGCCATCCGTGGGCCTGACCGTCACCACCGAGACGTTCGAGTCGAGCCCGGACGGGAACACGGTGCAGGTCCTGTTCGTCCGGCCGGACGAGGCGGGCGACCGTGTCCCGTGCGTGGCGTACCTGCACGGCGGCGGGATGGCGACCATGTCGGCGTTCGATGGCAACTACCGGGCGTGGGCTCGAACCATCGCCCGCTTCGGTGTGGCCGTGGCCATGATCGACTTCCGCAACGCGGTCGTCGCCTCATCGGCTCCCGAGGTGGCTCCCTACCCCGCAGGGCTCAACGACTGCGTGTCGAGCGTCGAATGGCTCCATGCGAACAGCGCCGATCTCGGCGTCGATCCCGACCGCATCGTCGTGGCCGGCGAGAGCGGGGGCGGGAACCTCACGCTCGCGACAGGCCTGCGGCTCGCCAGCGAGGGGCGGGCCGATCTGGTCGCCGGTCTCTATGCGCTCTGCCCCTACATCCTCGGGAGTTGGCCCGATCCGGCTGCACCCTCGTCGATCGAGAACAACGGGCTCTTCATCGACCTGCACGACAACCAGGGCCGCATGGGGTACGGCATCGAGGCGTTCGAGGCACGGGACCCCATGGCCTGGCCCGGGTTCGCGACAGAGGACGACGTCGCCGGGCTGCCGCCGACCATGGTGAGCGTCAACGAATGCGACCCGCTGCGCGACGAAGGCATCAACTTCTACCGGCTACTCCTGTCAGCCAGAGTTCCCGCCGCCTGTCGGACGGTGATGGGAACGACGCACGCAGCGGAAATCTTTCCGGCGGTGGTCCCCGACATCAGCGCCGAGACGGCACAGAGCATCGCCGCGTTCTGCAGCGGCGCAACACGACCGAGCTGACGCCCTGGCCTAGGTGGGCCGACTACTCACCTCGGCCACATAGCGATCCGGGCGGACGAGGGCCCAGCTCAGGCCGCTGTCGGCCAGCCAGTCGCCGATCGCTGGGATCCCCTGCGCCGTCAGAGTGACCGGAGCGGCAGGGTGGTCCGCAGTGCCATCGGTCAGTACCGACCACTCGTAGCCGACGAGCTCATCGGTGAGCGTCCCATCACCATCGACGAACTGCGGAGCCGGAAGTCCCACGGGTGGGACGGAGCCGGCCCCGATGACCGGCTGCGGGAAGGGAAACAGCTCCGGTCCGCTCCAGGCGAAGGCCTCGTCCCGCTCAGCCGCAGCTTCGGGATCGGTGAGCTGGATCACGTCACCAACGCGCACGGCGAGTTCGACGAACTCCGACACGTGCGGCCGCCGTTCCGCTTGATACGTGTCGAGGCGAGCGTCGTCACCATCGGCGAGGCTCGCAGCGAGCTTCCAGGCGAGGTTGGCAGCGTCACGGACGCCGGCGCACATCCCCTGCCCGACGAAGGGCGGCGTCTGATGCGCGGCATCGCCTGCGAGGAGCACCGGACCATCGCGCCACCGGTCGGCGATCAGTGAGTGGAACGTGTAGATCGCGCCTCGCTCGATCTCGGCGTCCGCGGGCGTCACCCACCGGCTCAGAAGGGACCAGACGGTCTCGGAATCGGTGAGCTGTTCGGGGTCATCGCACGGCCACCTTCGCAGCCCACCACGTACCGAGCGTCGACATGGGTCGCGCCCTGTTGCGTCTCCACTTCGACGCGCGCTCCGCTGTCGAGTTGCTCGATCCCCACAGCTTCGACGCCCAGCATCTGGGTGATCGAGTCGAATCGATTCAGCCCCGCGCGAAGAGACTGCTCCAACTCGGGCTGGTGGAAGTACCAGCTGTTGTAGTGGCCGTGGATGCCCTTCTCCTGGCTGGCGGTACGAACCATCAGCGTCTGGTCGGTCGCAGACACGAAGTGCATGCCCTGGAGCCCTGGCCGGCTTCGAGCCTCGATCTCGGCTTGCAGCCCCAGTGTCTGGAATACCCGCATGACCTCACCGTCGAAGTGAGCGGCTCCCGGTTCGGCCACGGGCTCGGGCTCGCGCTCGATGACCACGGTGTCGACGCCGAGCTGACCCAAGAGGTTCGCCAGCACGGCGCCCGTGGGTCCGATGCCGATCACAGCCACGTCATGCACGCCCCGCATCCTCCCAGGTCGAGCAAGCTCCCGCCGCCCTGTGATTCTCGGCATTTTTCCCGTGATCTATGTTGTCTTCTCGAACATCCGTTCGGACCGATTGCGCGGCACGGCCCGCAGACAAGCGAGAAGAAGCACCGTCGCGAGACCGCCGACGAGCGCCGGGCGCGCCGTCACAGAAAGCGCACAGGGCGGCGCTGGGCCGACCGCGACGGGATGCGCCGTCGGCCGCGCGGGTTATGGCTCGATGACCAGCTTGCCCTGGGCCTGGCGATCCATCATCAGCCGCAGGGCCTGCGGCACCTGCTCCAACGAGAAGGTCTGGCTCACATGGGGCTTCAGCTCGCCCGACCCGACCCATCCCAACAGGTCCGAGGTCACCTGGGCCGAAAGCTCCGGTTCCCTGGCGGTCATCGCGCCATAGAACACGCCGACGATGTCGCAGCCCTTCAGCAACGTGAGGTTCAGCGGAATCGACGGGATCCCCGCGGTGAAGCCGATCACCAAGAACCGTCCGCCCCACGCAGTCGCCCGCAGCGCCGCTTCGGCATAGTCACCGCCCACGCCGTCGTAGACCACGTCGACGCCCTCACCGCCGGTCAGCTCCTTCGCCCGGTCCTTCAGGTCCTCGTCGGCGTAGTTGATGGTCTCATCGGCCCCGGCGTCACGACAGAGCTGGAGCTTCTCTTCGGTGGACGCGGCGGCGATCACCCGGGCGCCCATGATCTTGCCGACCTCGATCGCCGACAGACCGAGCTGCCCGGCTGCTCCGAGCACCAGGAGGGACTCACCCTCCTGCATCCGGCCCCGCCACTTCAGCCCGTAGTACGTCGTCCCGTGGGCGTAGAGCAGTCCCGTCGACTCGGCGAAGGCCGCCGCGTCCGGAAGCTTCATGATCCCCGACTCGTCGCAGACCCCGAGCTCAGCCATGCCGCCCGTCACGCCGATCCGAGCGACGACCCGATCGCCCACAGCGACCGACTCGACGCCGTCACCGACCTCGGTCACCACGCCGGCCATCTCGCCCCCCGGCACGTAGGGAGGCGGCGCCTTGAACTGGTATTTGTCCTCCAACATCAGCGTGTCGGGGAAGATGATCGGAATCGCCCGCGCCTCCACGACCACCTGGCCGGGTCCAGCCACCGGGTCGGGGACCTCCTCGATCACCAGGTTCTCGGGCGGCCCGAAGGCCTTGCACACCACAGCACGCATCGTCGCTCCTCGGTCGGTGACAGCATGCCCCACGAGCCGCACCCAGCGCCCAACTACCCTGATCGCATGCCGCTCTCGCACTACCGAGTGCTGGACCTGACGGATGATCGCGGGCAGTTTGCAGGCTTCGTTCTTGCGCAGCTCGGCGCGGACGTGATCTGCGTCGAGCCCGAAGACGGCCACCGCTCGCGCCGGCTTCCGCCATTCGTCGACGACGAGCCGGGCGACGACCGGTCGCTCTTCCACCTGGCGTACAACCGCGGCAAGCGGTCGGTGGTCGTCGACGACCTCCGGCTGCGCAATCTCGCCATGGGCGCCGACGTGGTGATCACCAGCGAGGCCTACCCGGTCGATCTCGACATGCTGCGCTCCGCCAACCCCGGGCTCGTCACGGCCTCGATCACCCCGTTCGGGCTCGACGGCCCCAAGGCCGACTGGCTCGCGACCGACCTGACCGTGTTCGCAGCTGCGGGGGCCGCGTCGATCACCGGCGACAGGGATCGAGCTCCGATCCGGATCGGCTACCCCCAGAGCTGGCACATTGCCGCCCTCGACGCAGCGCAGGGCATCCTGATCGCATTGCGGGAACGAGCCCGCTCTGGCCTCGGCCAACACGTGGACGCGTCCGCACAGCAGGCCCTCCTCTCGATCAGCCAGTTCTGCATGATGAACACGCTGGTCGGGTCGCCGGAGGCCCAGCGGATCGCCGGCGGGCTCGAGCTCGGACCGTTCAAGCTCCGGTTCGTCTTCCCGTGCGCCGACGGTC